>PUKW01000153.1 GCA_003550665.1 Paracoccaceae bacterium
AGCTGACGCGCCGATAGCTCCGTCCGTGTGATCGCCACCGCCATCGAAACCTCCATGCTGCGATGGAGGTGAATCATATCGACGAGCTCAAGGGAATCCTGCGAGAGTCACGGGAAGGGGCGGTTGGTATGACCGGCCAGATGTGGCGCTGCTTTGCAATGAAGGCGAACCTCATGTTGCCTCCCGCGCGAAAAAAGCCGCCGCTTTCTTGAGGATCTCACGCTCCGTCCGGAGCCGGGCGACCTCTTTCTTCAGAACTGCAATCTCGGCCAGATCCGCTCCCATCTGCCCGTTTCCGGGAAACGCCACAGCCGGCGCAGCCGCCAACTCCCGCATCCAGCGACGCAGCACGCTCTCTGCCAGATCCAGATCCCGGCACCCCTGGGCCCCCGAAACGCCCCGCTCCGTCACCAGTTTCACCGCCTAGAGTGCGTCGCGTTCATTCGCATTCACGCGCCGCCCTCTAACCTATTGAAATCGCATGCCCGAGGAGCGCAAAAACCGGTCCCCACTTTTGCGCGACATGCTCTAGATCCTGAACTCGCGGCTGAACTTCCGTCTCGTCATTTCCACCCTCCAATTCCATGGTCACGATCTTATCTTCGTGTCCACGGAACCGGCAGCAGCTCACCGGCGCCTAACAGGCTGACGGCGGCGTGGGCCCGCACTCAGTTTGCGGTGTCACTGGAAATCCGCCGAGACAAAGGCCGCGAGGTTCGCGATGTCTTCGTCGGACAATGCCGAAGCCACAGGCATCATCAGCGCCGAATTCGACCCTATCGTCTCTCCGGCGCGGTATTGCCCGAGGCGAGACGCGATGAAGTGCGCGTTCTTGCCGGCGACCGAGGGGAAGCTCGCCATGCCTTGTCCGGCCGGGCCATGGCATTGGGCGCATGCATCCGCATATATCTTCGCCCCGACAGGGAGATCCGTGGCCATGGCCTGTGCCGACGGGGCAACAAGGCGCCACTCACCACCGAACGACTCGAGCCCGTACCCCTGCGGTTCCTCCCCAGGCGCGTCGGACGCGAAATGGTAGAGCGGCCAGCCATTGTAGGTCACGATCTGCTGGTTGCCGTGGTTGGTCGAGCCGAGCAGGGCAGCGTCGGAGCCCTCACCAGCCTCGGGATCCCCGGAGGTCGCGACGAGCGGCCAGGCTTCAAGGCAATCCTCGTCGCTGCAGGATATCTCTGCCTGCTGATCGGGCGAAGCCCGGGTGTCGGCCGTGAAGGAATAGACGGGCCGTCCCTCGGCATCGGTGAGGTAGTGACCGAATTTCTCGCTTTGTGCGACTCCGATGCTGATGGCATCATCCTGTGCAAATACGGGTGTCGCAAGCGCAAGTGCAACGGCCGTGCTGATCACTCTTTGCATGTGGGGGCTCCCTTGTGTCGGTATCAAGGCTCCGGGGCGCCTTGAGGATTGGTTCCACGCGCCAGCGCGGCGCGAGCTTGCCCCGACAAACCGCTGTCGCGATGGCGCGCTGAGTGCCGGTGCGATCATGGCGTGCCGTGCAATCCGGCCGCGCTGGCCGATCCAGAGCGCGTCGCGCTCATTCGCATCCGCGCGACGCGCTCTAACCTTATGAAATCGCTTGATCAAAGAGCGCAAAACCGGTCCCCAATTTTGCGCAACATTCTCTAGCTGCGACAGCTGTCACTTCGGCCCGGGCCCGGCGCGCCAGCGATAAGGCGGGCAGTCTCGAGTGCAGCCGCATCGGCTTGGAGCGGCGCGGCTGCGCTCCGTTCAGTCGGGAACAACCCGGTAGATGTCACCCTCGTCCACGGCGGCGTAGAGATTGCCGTCCGGTCCCTGGACCAGCGACCGGAAGCGACCGGACCCCATGGGCAGGGGCATCTCGGTCACGTCGTTCAGGGAGAGGCCATCTTCGGCGATGTCGAGCACGTCGATGCGCTGGCCGACCGGGGTGTCCCCGAAGCCGATGCCCATGAAACCGACGACCATGCGGCCGTTCCAGTCGCCCCACTGCTCGCCGTTCAGGAATGCCGCCGAGGACATGCCCTGCGACAGACCGTCATTGTCCCAGGCGGGCGGCAGCGCGTCGGGGTAGGTCTCGAAGTCGGTCATCGGCATGTAGGCGGCGCGTTCCGCCGGGTCCATCGCGTCCATCTGCCCCGGCTCGTAGCCGCAATAGCCGTCGGGGCATTCGCCGCGCCCGGCCATGTCGGGGCGCGGGTCCCAGCCGCCATTGCCGCCCGCAACGAGGGCCGTGATCTCGTCGGAGTGCCACGGGCCGTGCTCGGCCGCGATCGCCTGACCGGTGCCGGGGTGAAAGGCGATGCCCTGCACATTGCGGTGACCGTAAGTGTAGATGCGCGGGTCGAACCCCTCGGGGGCGTTGTTGCCCTCGGCCGGGTTGCCGTCGCGGTCGATGCGGATCACCTTGCCGCCCAGAAGCGTCGGGCTTTGCGGCACCTCGGCGCCGTGGATGTCGCCGGTGGTCAGGTAGAGATAGCCGTCCGGGCCGAAGCGCACGCGCCCGCCGTTGTGCGCACCGGGGCCGCCGAAGGGCTGATCGCTGGCCTCGGGCTTGTAGGGGACATCCTCGATCAGGTCGGTCCGGTCCGCCACCCCGTCAAGGTCGTCACTCACCGTGAACCGCATCAGCCGGTTGGTCCCCGGCTCCGTCATGCTGGAGGTCGCGTAGACATACAGCAGACGGTTGTCGTCGAAGTCGGGATCGAGCGCTATGCCCATCATCCCGGCCTGACCCTCGCAGAACAGATCCTCCTCGGTGCCAGCATACCCGTCTGAGCCCGACATGCCCAACAGGTGGTTCACCTCGCCATCGGGCATCAGCACCGAGAGGCCGTCGCATTTCTCGGTGAAGAACATGGTGCCATCCGGCAGGAAGGCCATGTCCCACGGATCGGACAGCCCCGAGAGCACGGTGGTGTGGCTCAGGCTCGGCGCATGGCTGTCAGACAGCGCGGCCGCCGGTAGAACGGCGACCATGGTGGAGGCCATTATTGCACCGACTGGCCATGTGGTCAGGTTTCTGGACATTGCAGTTCCTCCCTTGATCCGGGTCGCGTACCCGGAATGTTCCGTCGGAACTGGCGTGCGCCTGAATTCTCATACTCGGTACCGGCGTCGCTCGTTCAGTGCGTCGCGAACATCACTATGCACACAGTCGCACATATGGATCGACTTAGCTACTTGCATGTCGTGGTGCGGGGGGCACCTGTTTCGCGGGATGGATCACATCCTCGGGATCCGGGGGTCAGGCCGAGCCGGGCTCAGCGCAGCCGTGCGAGCAGATCCGACGAGGGTTCGCCGGTCACCGCGAGCCCGGCACTGCGCTGATAGTCGCGGATCGCGGACTCGGTGTTGGCGCCGATCACCCCGTCGACACCGTCCGTGTCGAAGCCCGCATCGGTGAGCCGGCGCTGAAGCTCGCGCCGGTCGGAGATGCTCATGCCCTGCGCATCGGGCGGGAAACTGCCCTGGATCGGCGGGCCGCCCCGCAGCCGGTCCGAGAGATGGCCTACCCCGATGACGTAGTTTTCCGAGTTGTTGTAGCGGGTGATCACGGTGAAGTTGCGAAAGGTCATGAAGGCCGGCCCGCGCGGCCCTTCGGGGATGATGATCGAGGCCGCGCCGTGATCGGGCACGCGCCCGCCCTCCATGTCGCGCACCCCCTGCGCGGCCCAGTCGCCGGGGCTGCGCGTGCTGCTGCGCCCGGTCAGGCCGGTATTGAAGCCCTCGGGCAGCTGCACCTCCACGCCCCAGGGCTGGCCGCGCCGCCAGCCCGCGCCCGACAGATAGGCCGCCGCCGAGGCGAGCGCGTCGGTGGGATCGTCGGACCAGATGTCGCGCCGGCCATTGCCGGTGAAATCCACCGCCTGTTCCAAGTAGGACGTCGGGATGAACTGGGTGTGGCCCATCGCCCCGGCCCAGCTTCCGGTCATGCCCTCGGGGGTGACGTCGCCGTTTTGCAGGATGCGCAGCGCGGCGATGAGCTGCTGCTCGAAGAAGCGGCCGCGGCGGCCATCATAGGCCAGCGTCGCCACCGCCGAGATCACCGGGATGTCGCCGCGCCGCGTGCCGTAATTGCTCTCGAGGCCCCAGACCGCGGTGACGACATGCGGCTCCACGCCGTAGCGCGCCTCGATGCTCTCGAGCGTGCTGCCGTGGCGGTTGAGCGCGGCGCGCCCGTCGCGCACCCGGTCGTCGGAGGCGGCGATGGCGAGGTAATCCTCGAGCGTGCGGGTGAACTCGGTCTGGTTACGGTCGCGCTCGATCACGTCGGGCAGGTAGCCCGCAACGTCGAGCGCGGAGTCGAGCGTGGCCTCGCTGATCCCCGCCGCGCGCGCGCGGGGCCGGAACTCCGCGAGCCACGCATCGAAGCCCGAATCGGGCACGGGCTGCATCGACGTGCCGCCACTGGCGCCGTTCGAGCTTTCCGAGCCGCCGAAGCCCGGCAGCCCGCCGCTGCAGGCCGACAGCCCCGCCGCCGCGAGCCCGAGCGTCACCGCGCGTCGTGTCCTGTTCATCCCGTCCTCCATCAGCCGCGCCAGCGCCGCCATGCCGATTGCGAACCGGCGAAGGCGTTGATGTCCACCGGCCCCTCGATGCCCGCCACCTCGCCGGTGCCGGTGTATTGCCAGAAGGTCCAGTCGGCGCCCGGATAGACCTGCGACGGATGCCCCGCAACCGAGCGCAGCCAGAACTGCGTGCCGCGCAGATTGCCGATGCCGGTGTCGCGGTAGAAATCCACCGTGGTGTAGACCACCGGGCGGCGGCCGTAATGGCGCTCGAGCTTGTCAAGAAAGCGGTCCGCCTCGGCGCGGATCTTCGTGCCGGCGGGGCGGTACGGGCATTTGCGCGAGGTCGGCGTCCACTCCATGTCGAGCACATGCGCCAGCGCGCCGCGCTCGCGCGGGACGTTCTCGATGAACCAGCGCGCCTGTTCGTCGGCGGTGCGGCAGAAATTGTAGTAGTGATACGCCCCGCGCGCGATCCCCGCCCGGCCCGCGCCGCGCCAGTTCTCGTCAAATCGCGGATCGGCATGGGTCTTGCCCTCCGTGGCCTTGATATAGGCAAAGCTCACCCCCGCCGCGCGCACCGCCGGCCAGTCGATATCGCCCTGCCAGTGCGACACGTCGATGCCGTGCACCGGGTAGGCCCGGGGCGTTCGCGCGGGCCATGGATAGGGGTTGAAGTCCCCGAATTGCGGCGCGCCCGCGGCGGGGGCATAGCCCATCGCCGCGCCAACGGCAGAGGGGCTTCGCGAGAAGGGATTGCCGCAAGCGGCAAGCGCCACAAGCATGAGGACGCAAATCAGGAAGCGCATTCCGGCTCCGTTTCTTGTTTCGCCGCCGGATCGGCACGCGGGCGCTCCCGCGGCGCGCCCTGCGACCACTGCTCGACCGCAACGATGCCTCGAAACAGGCATCCTGCCAAGCCCCTTCGAGCGCGGCGCGGTGAACTGGCCCTTAATGAGCACGGACATGGCGCCGGGGCGCGTCCGTGAAAGCTGTGCCCGCCACGCGGCCGACTGGTGTCCACCTGACCGGGGCATGCCTTTTTTTCGCACCGTGTTTCGTGGTCGGGGGCGATACCGGATGATACCCACCTTTCCCTCGGCCTGCCGGGAGCCATGCGGCTGGAAAGCGGCCTCGACCCGGCCCGCCTCGGTGACGCGCCCGCACCCTGCTGGCCGGGGCCGGTCTGATGCCCCATGGGCTCGCACATTGTCGGATTCTTCGATATGGAGGCGATGCCGAGCTTCCGCTGGCGCAATCGAACGAAGGGACAGTGTTGATGACGGATGAACCGCGTTCCGGCACCGGCGGCCGGTCACATCTCGGCGCCGGATCGCGCATCACGGGCGAGCTCTACTTCCCCGGCACGGTCGAACTGCCCGGCTATGTGAGCGGTCGCGTGGAGGCCGCCGCGATCGTGATCGAGGAGGCAGGCGACGTCGAGGGCGAACTCAGCGCCACGAACATCGCGGTCAAGGGGCGCTTCAACGGCCGGATCAGGGGTGGCATGGTGAAGCTGCACGCGAGTGCGCGGGTCTCCGGCGACATCACCTATGAGAGCCTGAGCATCGAGAGCGGCGCGCAGCTCGACGGAAGCTGTAAACCCCGCGCGTCAGGCAGTCGCGTGGATCCGGCAAAGAGCGCGTCGCAGGTCGAATGAGGCAGCGCCCGCGCAATGGTGCTGGACTTTCGGTCGGGGCGTATTCAGGCGGCGAGAGCGAGGCGCGGGCTTTCTGGGCTGCTGCTTGCCCGTCGCCACGCCACCCGACGGACGCGCACGAACGCAGGGCGCGAGAGCTGATCAATCGCCGCGGTCGACCGCGGAACAAACCGTTGCGGACGCATCGTCGGCCGGTGTGTACTGCCCGACGACCGTGACATCACCGCCGCCGTAACCGAAAGCGCCGCCGCAAGGGAGCACTTCTTTCTCCCCGGCAATCATTACGGGACCAGTTGAGGGGTGGTTGCGTTGCGTGCCGCCCGCGCAGCGCGGAGCGGACTCGCCTGGCATGAAAGGGTCCCAGCGCGGTCCTGCGGGCGCAATTACCCGGATCGAAAGGGCACGTATTGCCGTGGGCAGGGTCATGCCGATCCGCGTCAATCGGCATCCGGCGCGTGGCCCGCCTCGCGAAGCTTCATGAAGAACGCCTCGACCTCGTCCGCGGTCGCGCGCTCGACAGCGCCATCGGCAACGGCATCCTGTGGCCAGATCCATGACGCTGCAGGATCGTGCAGCATTGCCCACTCCCCGAACATGCGCTCGGACACGCTTTCGGACACATGAACCGTCACCTCGACGTGCCGGTCATCGCGCTTGATGCGCTCGACAGCTTGCTTGACCTGCTCTTCGGGGCCCTCGAGCCATTGAAGATAGATGTCACCGCGGCAGATGAGTGCACCCGTGATGCCATCGCGGCGGTTCGCGCGTCGCGCGTCCAGCAGGATGCCGCTCAGGACCCCTTCATCGAAGCCGAAAGGACGGGATGAGTAAATTACCCGAAAGAGACTCATGGGCAGGTTTGCTCCTGATTGGACGCCTGTTGAAGATCGCTACCATAGCGCCGGTCCCCATATGAGGTGCGGGGTCGGCTCTCGGCTCATGGTAGTCTAAGGTTCGATTTCGATCTAGGGGCGCGCCGGGTTCTGGCCAGCGGCAGGCCTTCGCAAACCGTGCATGCAGCCTGCGAGCCAGTCGAGTCCGGTCAGCACTTGTCCGCCACCCGGTTCCTGCCGGTCATCGACGCCGGCCCGGCTCAGGCGGATTGCGTTCGACCGGCCTGCTTCCGGTTGCCCAACCCGCGTGGTCGTCGAACGCAGCATGGCTCGGCGCCCTGAACTGTCGAAGGGCGTAAAGGCTGGGGTCAGCTCGCTCCTGCAGCGCCCCGAAGGCGCGGTCATCGCCGCGTTTGTCGCGCAGACGGGCCGGCAGGCTCAAACCCCGTGCGGCGTCATCAACGATGCGCCGAAGAAGAAGCTGGGGCTGATCGTCGTCTCGGAGATGATCGACGGGACGGGGCGTTGATATCGGCTTGGGATAGACCGGCGCGACCGCGGGACCGGCGCGCGAAACCGTTAACTTGGGGCACATCGGCGTGCGCAAGCCTCTCAAGGAGAAAGGGCGGGGGCGACCTGCGCCGACCCCGCCCTTGCTTCGTCCGCTTGGCGGAATCTTCAGGCGAGGGCGAGATTCGTCGCGGACTCGCGGCCGTTCCGATCACTCTCGAGATCGAAGGTCACGGCCTGGCCGTCATCGAGCTGCTGGATGCCGGCGCGCTCGAGTGCGCTGATATGGACGAACACGTCCTTCGACCCCTGCTCCGGCGCGATGAAGCCGAAACCCTTGGTGGCGTTGAACCATTTCACGGTGCCTTTGGCCATCGTGATGTCTCCCGTTTTGCTGCCACCCGCATGATCGCGATGGCCCGGCTCAGTTTCGTCAGAGTCGCAACTGAAGCCGAAAGGAGACAGAAGGTCGAATGAAGATGCTTCGCATGGCATAGGTGCACCGGATGGCGGCCGAATACAAGGCATGGCGTGCAATAAGGTCGTGAACGCGAACCGCGCGCGGCTGCCGTTCTCACGCTAACGGCCTGCGCCACGCGGATTTCCTTCACGTAGTTCAACATTCTTCCGCGCCGCGTCAATGCCGGCAGGAACCGAGATTTTGGATGATCGACCGCGCGCCGGTGCCAAATGGTCGCACAGGAAACTCTCGACGCGGTCGCAGCGAACACCGCTCGGGCGGACGATGTCATCGGCAATGAGCCCGGCGGGGCTGCGGAGTCGGGTAGTGCGATGGAGGCCCTGACGAGGCCGGACCCCACGGTGCGACCCGTCGCGAAGGGGCGCGATGTTTCCGTGCGGACGCTACCGTGAAGTCCTTGGGCGCATGAGATCGTGCTCGGCCTTGTCTCCGAAAACTGAAAATTCAGCGATCCATGCCGATGAAATTGTCCATGATATCAAGAGCCGCGGGACCGATCAGCACGATGAAGAGCGCAGGAAGTATGAAAATCATCATGGGGACGGTCATGACGGCCGGGAGGCGGCCAGCTTTCTCCTCGGCCCGCAACATGCGTTCACCGCGTTGTTCCTGTGCGAGGACCTTGAGCGCGCGCGACAGCGGCGTGCCGTATTTCTCTGCCTGTGTGAGTGTATTGACCAAAGCTTGAACGGAGGGAAGCGGCACGCGTTCAGCCAGATGGTCCATTGCTATGCGACGCTCCGGCATCAAGCTGAGCTCGAGGGCGGTGTAGCTGAGTTCCTCGGAAAGAATGGAATTGCGCCGGCTCGTTTCAGCGACGACACGCTTTATCGCGGAATCTGCAGCAAGGCCGGCTTGTGCGCAGATGACGAGCATATCGAGCGTGTCGGGCAGCTCCTTCTTGATGGCGGCGAGCCGCTTGTCGCGCATGTTTCGCAGAAGAAGGTCGGGCAGCATGCTGCCGACAAGTGATGCCGCCATGACCGCGCCGAGATCGACGATCGGACCATGGCCGATCGGGGAGAGACCGTAAATGTAGAGCGCCGCGCCCGTCAGGGCTGCGAGCGGTGCGACCATCTTCAGGAAGGAGTAGATGACCAGGGCGTCGTCGCCGCGGTAGCCGGCGCTGACGAGAAGGATGCGCGCCTCTTGCAGCTGGCGATCCTTGATTATGGAAACGCTGCGCGTGGCTTGGCGCATCAATTCGAGCATGCGCTGATCGGCGCTCTTGTCACGGTCTGGTATTGCGCCGCCGCGCGCTTGCCCGGCGCGTTCGCCGCTGGCGGCAGCGATGCGGCGTCGGCGGCGCCGATGCTCCAGGACCTCAGACATGATCAGTATCGCGACGACGGCCAATCCGCCTGCGGCCACGGCAAGAACGAGTTCGAGGGGGGGGCTGTCCAGCATGACTCAGATCTCGAATTTCGTCATCCGCCACATCACGAACGCGCCGAGGAGCATCGAGCCGAGCCCGACCCCAAGCATCACGTTTCCGCGCGAGTCGGTGAAGAGCGGCGCCACGTAGTCCGGGCTCATGAATGACAGGAGAGCGAGCATCACCACCGGCAACGCCCCGATGATCATCGCGCTTGCCTTCGCTTCGGAGGAGATCGCGCTGATCTTCAGTTTCATTGTCTCGCGCTTGCGAAGCATGTCCGAGAGATTGTTGAGCGCGTCGGTCAGGCTGCCGCCGGTTTCGGACTGGATTGAAATCGACACGGCGAGAAAGTCCATCTCGGGCCTGCGAATCGTGTCGCCCACACGCCAGAGCGCATCGTCGAGGGTCTCGCCAAGTTGCACCCGTTCGTGCACGTCGCGGAAATGCGCGCCGAGCGGATCGGGCGTGTCGTGCCCGGCGGTGCCGATACACTCCACGACGGGCAGTCCCGCCCGGATCCCGCGCACGGTCGCATCCAGCGCGTCGGGAAGCTGCTTGAGGAAGCGCTGCGCACGCCGCTCGCCCTGAAAGCGGATCCCCGCATGCACAATGAGCATCCCCGGGAGCAGTCCGCCGGCCAGCGCGCCGGGAAGCGGGAACCCGAACGCCAACCGCGCCATAACGGCGAGCAGGAGTCCGGTCAGAAGTGTGGCGGCAAGGAATCCGCCGAGGCTCTGGCGCATCCCGGCGCGCTCGAGATCGGCGCGAAGCTGCGATGGGTCGAGCAGCGGTATGAGCCGTGCGACGGTATCCGTCAGCTGACTGACGGTCGCACTGTCATGGTTCGACCGGAGCAGCAGATTGCCCCGCAGTTCATCGACATCGAGCCGTCCTGTCACGCGACCACGGCCCACCCTGGCGAGCCGCGACCGGTGGCGCCGCCGCACCCGCATGACGACGCTGATGACGAAAAGACCGATCCCCACGATCACCGCAACTGATGTCACGAAGCCAATCAGTGCGACCAAAATCTGGGTTTCGAGACCCGGACTCATGCCATTGCCTCCATGAGCCGTTTGCCGAGACCGAAATATTCCGCGCGCGAAAAGAAATGCGGTCGCAGGTTCGAGGACTCGAAGCGGCCGCGAAGCGATCCGTCATCGCCCTCGCCGTCGTAAACGTAGCGAAAGAGATCCTGCGTCGTGACGACCTCGCCTTCCATGCCGGTCACCTCGGTGACATGGGTGACGCGGCGTTTGCCGTCGCGCATCCGGCTGACCTGAACGATGAGGTGTATGGCGCTCTGGATCTGTTCGCGCACGGCCTCGGGGGGCAGCTTGAAGCCCGCCATCGCCACCATGTTCTCAAGCCGCGTGAGCGCGTCGCGCGGCGTGTTGGAATGGATAGTGCACATCGATCCGTCATGGCCCGTGTTCATGGCCTGCAGCATGTCGATCGCTTCCTCGCCGCGGATCTCGCCGAGGATCACTCGGTCCGGCCGCATACGCAGCGAGTTCTTGAGAAGATGACGCATGGTGATCTCGCCCTCGCCCTCGAGATTGGCGGGGCGCGTTTCTAGTCGGACGACATGGGGTTGTTGCAGTTGCAACTCGGCCGCATCCTCGATGGTGATCGTACGCTCGCCGACATCGATCATCCGCGACAATGCGTTGAGCAGCGTCGTCTTGCCCGAGCCGGTGCCGCCCGAAATCAGAATGTTGAGCCGTGAGCGCGACGCGATCTTGAGCACGGTGGCCATCCCGGGAGAGATGTTGCCTTGGCGCGCCATTATGTCGAGCGTGATCTCTTTCTTCGCGAATTTCCGGATCGCGATGGCGGGTCCGTCGATCGCGAGCGGAGGCACGATGATATTGACGCGGCTACCATCCTTGAGCCGCGCGTCGACGAGTGGCTGCGACTCGTCCACGCGACGGCCGACCTCGGTCACGATCCGGGTTGCGACGTGCATTACATGCGCGTCGTCACGGAAGATCGTGTCCGTTAGCACAAGCTTGCCGCCGCGTTCGACATAGACCTGGCTCGGACCGTTGACCATGATGTCGTTGACCGAGTCGTCAGCGAGCAGCGGCTCAAGCGGGCCCAGACCGATCATATCGTCCACGAGCAGCCTGATCACGGTGCGCAACTCGCCGGCGTTGAGCTGAACGCGCAATTCGGTGGTGATCTGTTCGACGATTTCTCCGATCTGGCGGCGCAGCTGGTCGGGCGACAGGCTCGAGGCGACCGAGATGTCGATGCGCTGCATCAGGATCGGCATCACCTGCGCCTTGACATCATAGACGCGATTGTTGCGGGTCTCGGGCGCGGTCGCCGTGGCGCTCTCCTCGAGTGGATCATCGGCGGGATTCGCGCCGGTATCGCCGTCGCCGCTCGACTGCTGCTTGCGCTGCGCTTCATCGACCAGATCGCGCAGAAGCTGGCGTTGAATGTCGAGCGAGGGCCGTTGCGACGCTTCGGAAAGCGCCGCGTCCAGCGCGTCGTTGGCAAGTTCGAAGAGTTGGCGCTGGTTGAGCGCTTGCTGACCATCGAGCGCTGCTTGAAGGCGGGTCGTTGCCGCGGAACGCAGCAACGACAGCTCCGCACCGCCCGCCGGACCTCTCGCCATGTCGGTTGCAGAGTCTTCCATGTTCACCTCAACGTCCGAAGATACGACGCAGAGCGCCCCTTCGGACATCCTCCGGCACCCCCGCCATCTCCTTGCAAATGCCGATCAGCGTTGTCGTCATCCGGTGTTTGGGCTCTTGTTGCGCCAGTGGCCTCGCCGCGAGGCTGGCACGGTTCATTGCCTTCGTGTCGCTTGCGACGCTGGCCCGAAGGGGGCGCTCCAGACCGGCCTCGAACTCCTTCGGACTCACCTCCGGCGTCGCACTGACGCGGTTGGCGACGACATGAAGGCTGCATTCATGGTTGCGCTGCGTGGCGACCTTCGCGATCCGGTTCGCGTCGCGCAGGCCGGCGAGGCTGAGTTCGGCGACGACCACGAGATCGTCGAAACGGCTGAAGAGGGCCGCCTCGCGGTTCAGGAAATGGCGCGGCATATCGAGGACGCTCATGTCGAAATTGGCGCGCATCGTGTCAGCGAGACGGAGCATCTTGTCATCCGAGATCCGCACGGTGTCATCGAAATCCTCCTCGGTCGCGAGGACGTGCAGTGTCTTGGTCATCCGCGTCATCGCGTTCTGCAAGAACACATGATCGACCCTCTCGGGATCCTCGAAAGCATCGCGCAGTCCCCGTGTCGGTTCGATATCGAGCGACAGGGCCACTGAGCCGGCATAGAGGTCCATATCGACAAGCGCTGTACGGCGCGAAAATTTTTCCGCCATGATCCAGGCGATGTTGATGGCCAGTGTGCTGGTGCCGACGCCACCGCGCGCGCCGAGCACCCCGATGACGCGTCCGGTGGGCTTCGTGCCCTCGGCCGGCTGCTCGAGGCGCACGAACACCTCGCCCAGCGCATCGGAATCCACCGGCTTGACGAGGTAATCCCGCGCGCCGGTCTTAAGCACGCGGCGGTAGAAGCGCACATCGTTGACAGTGCCGAGTGCGAGCACCGAAGCGCCGAGCCTTGCGAGTTCGACGAGCCCGGCTTCGGCCTCGTCAATGTCCATTTCGGAGATGTCGACAATGAGAAAGCGCGGCAGCGCCGTCACCCCGATCAGGCGCAAGGCAGTGTTCAGACCGCCCTTGCGGATACTCGCGCCGGTCCACCCGCGATTGGCCGCGAGGGTCTGTGCCGCGGCCAGAGCCTCGTCGTCCCCGACATAGGCCGCGAACGGCTCGCGATCAGAGTCGTCCTCGAACACCATCTCGGGGCGGACAAGCTCGGCGACCTGGGCCATGG
>PUKW01000160.1 GCA_003550665.1 Paracoccaceae bacterium
AGCATCGTCGAGACCGCGTAGAACGCCGATTTCGAGGGCGACTGGCGCTCCACCATCAGGAACCAGACCAGAACGAGGATCGGCAGCAGGAAATGGATGCCCGTCGGGAACACCTCCTTCATGACCGGCAGCGTGATTTCCCGAGCGTGCGGGTCGTCCATCTCCAGATCCTCATGGCGTGCGGCGACCATGAGCGCGCCGAGATAGGCGAGCCCGATCACCCCGATCATGATCGGGTCCGACACCCCGGGCGCGGCGCCGCGCAGAAGATCCACCCCGAGCACCAGCGCATAGAAGCCGATCCCGGCGACCACGAAGCCCGCGACAATCTTGAGAAACATCTGCAGCAGGCTGCGCGCCGGGCCGAGCGCCTGGATATCGTTTCGCAGCGCCTCGAGATGGACGATGTAGATCAGCGCGATGTAGGAGATCACCGCCGGGATGAAGGCGTGCTTGATCACCTCCAGGTAGGAAATCCCGACGAATTCGACCATCAGGAAGGCCGCCGCCCCCATCACCGGCGGCATGATCTGCCCGTTCACCGACGAGGCGACCTCGATCGCGCCGGCCTTCTCGCGCGTCAGCCCCACGCGGCGCATCAGCGGGATCGTGAAGGTGCCCGTGGTGACGACATTCGCGATCGAGGACCCCGAGATCAGGCCGGTCATGCCCGAGCCGACGACGGCCGCCTTGGCCGGGCCGCCGCGCAGATGGCCGAGCCCGGCGAAAGCGATCTTGATGAAATAGTTGCCCGCGCCCGCGCGCTCCAGAAGCGCGCCGAACAGGACGAACAGGAACACGAAAGAGGTCGAAACCCCGAGCGGGATGCCGAACACCCCCACATTGGTGTCGTACCACTGCGTGTTGACGATGGCGTTGAGCGAGCGTCCGCGATGCTCGATCAGCTCGGGGATCAGCCAGCCGGTCCCGAAATAGGAGTAGGCGATGAAGAGCGCGCCGAGAATCGTGAGGGCGGGGCCGAGCGTGCGCCGCGCCGCTTCGAGCAGCAGCACGAGCCCGATGCAGCCGATGATGACTTGCGGATAGATGGTGCCGAAATCGATGCCGAGAAATTCGAACTCGGTGCGGATGAGGCGGCCCTGCCGCGCGGTATCCGAGATTTCGCGGGCGAACCAGAAGACGTAGAAGGCGCTGCCCGCCGCGGCGAATGCGAGCACCCAGTCGGTGATCGGAACGCGGTTGCGCGGCGAGGCCCGGCGTGCCGGATAGCACAGGAAGGCGAGAAGAAGCGCGAGCGCGAGATGCATGGGCCGCGTCTGGTCGGCGCCCATGATGCTCACGAAGGGAAGCTCGCCGAACCAGAATTGCGGGTCGGCGATCCAGATCTGGAACAGCGACCAGAACAGCGCGACCGCGGCGATGAGGAACACGACATAGCGGTTCTCGGGCGCGCGCCCGCCGCTGTCGGTGCTGGCCATGAGCTCGCGAAGCTCTTCCTCGCTGAGCGTGCGCCCTGCATCGCCGCCTGATTGCGCCATGATCTGCCCCCGTTCGCAAGCGTTGGCGCGCACCGCGCCCGGGCGGTGCGCGCCGTGCGAGGCTCCGCCGCGCGCGCGGCGGATGCCCCCTGGCTTCAGTCTTCGAGGAGGCCTTCTTCCTCGTAGTAGCGCTCGGCGCCCGGATGCAGCGGTGCCGAGATCCCGTCGCGCACCATCTCTTCGCGCACGAGCATCTCGAGGGCCGGGTGCAGCTCGCGGAAATCGTCGAGATTGTCCATCACGGCCTTGGTGACCTGATAGACCGTCTCCTCATCGACGAAGTCCGCCGTGACGAAGGAGGCGCCGACGCCGAAGGTGAGCACGTCCTCATCGGTGCCGCGATACATGCCGCCGGGGATCGTGGCCTCGCGGTAGTAGGGGTTGTCGCCGACGAGACCAGCCACCGCCTCGTTGTCGACCGGCACGATCACGGTGTCGCAGGCGGTCGTCGCCTCCTCGATGGCGCCGGAGGGGTGGCCGACCGTGTAGACCATGGCATCGATGTTGTTGTCGCACAGCGCCTGGGCCTGTTCGCCGGCCTGCAGTTCGGAGACGACGCCGAAATCGTCCATGGTCCAGCCCATGGCCTCCATCACGACTTCCATGGTGGCGCGCTGGCCGGAGCCCGGATTGCCGACATTGACGCGCTTGCCTTCCAGATCGTCGAAGCTCGAAATGTCGGCATCCGCGCGCGCAACGACGGTAAAGGGCTCGGGATGCAGCGAGAAGACGGCGCGCAGGCCCTCGAACGCGTCATCCTCGAAATCGGAGGTGCCGTTATAGGCGTGGTACTGCCAGTCGGTCTGCACGATGCCCATCTCCAGCTCCTGATCGCGCAGCGCGTTCAGGTTGAAGATCGAGCCGCCGGTCGACTCGACGCCGCAGCGGATGCCGTGCTCCGAGCGGCCCTGGTTCACGAGTCGGCAGATCGCGCCGCCGGCGGGGTAGTAGACGCCGGTCACACCGCCGGTGCCGATGGCGACGAAGGTGGTGTCCTGTGCCGAGGCCGCGCTGCCGGTGGCGATGCTGGCGGCAGCGAGGGTGACGAGAATCGATGGACGCATGGGATGCTCCCCCTGTCGTGGTTTGTTGTGTCGGTGTCCTGCCGGCCCGTAGGCCGGAACGGATCCCGAAGGTAACCACCGCCCCCGCGCGCGAGTCAACGATGAAGCGCGCGAAACAGCGCGCGGCGACAGGCACTTGGGCGCGCCGCGGCGCCACGGCAGGATTTCTTCGCCGACCGGGCACGAAAGGGGTTGAACTCGGCCCGACTCATCCGTAGGTGTTCGTTCACCGGCGGCGGGGCGTATTGCTCTGTTGGTCGGGCATCCTGAGGGTTTATCGGGCGGTTGTGCTCAGAGTTGGGCGCGCTGTTTGATTTTTGGTCTTTGGGTTGTTTTGCTCTTTG
>PUKW01000363.1 GCA_003550665.1 Paracoccaceae bacterium
CGTTCGAAGTTCTATCGGATGTGGCTTGCCCATCTGTGACCCCAATATCTGCCTCAAGGGAAGGGAACCACATCATGGCCGATCTGGGAATCCTGAATCCGAAAGGAAGCGACGCGCTCTATACCCACCCTATCACGAAATCATCGCCGCCCCCAGCCGAGCGCGCGCCGTGGGAGCGCCCCCGCGTCGTCAAGCGAGGCGCGCATCAGATCCGGAGCGAAGATATCGGCGCCTGCAGGCGGTCAGCCAACGGCAGGAGCGCATGGCGGCGAACGGCAACGACGGCCGCCGCGTCTTTCGGGCGCAAGGCCGCGGCGCGTATCGCCTGCGGCCCCATCCGCGCCGCCTCGGCGCGCTCTAACCCCCGGACACCCGCGCCTGCGCGAAGGTGGCCATGCCGGAGTGACAGGCGACCGCCCCGCGCAGCACATTGATCGCCAGCGCCGCGCCCGTCCCCTCGCCGAGCCGCATCCCCAGCGAAAGCAGCGGCGCCTTGTCGAGCGCCTCGAGCAGCCGCGCATGGCCCGGCTCGGCCGAGACATGCCCGGCAACCGCGTGATCGAGCGCGCCGGGACACGCAGCCGCGAGAACCGCCGCCGCCGCCGTGCAGATGAAGCCGTCCAGGATCACCGGCACGCGAAGCTGGCGCGCATGTGCGATCGCGCCCGTCATCGCCGCGAGTTCGCGCCCGCCGACACGGCGCAGCGCCTCCAGCGGGTCCGCGAGCGCGTCACGGTGATGCGCCAGCGCCGCGTCAACGACCGCAGCCTTGCGCTCAAGCCCCGCATCGTCGAGGCCGGTGCCGCGCCCGACCCAATCCGCCCCCGCCCCGCCATGCAGCGCCGACGCCAGGGCCGCGGCGGCGGTGGTATTGCCGATCCCCATCTCGCCCACCACCAGCAGGTCCGCCTCCGGCGCAACCGCCGCCCAGCCCGCCGAAAGCGCGGCGACAAGCTCCGCCTCCGTCATGGCGGGCTCTGCCACCAGATCCGCCGTCGGGCGATCGAGATCGAGGGGATGCACCGAGAACCGCGCCCCCGCCAGCGCCGCGAGCTGATTGATCGCCGCACCGCCGCCCTCGAAATTCGCGACCATCTGAGCCGTCACATCCGGCGGAAAGGCCGAGACGCCGCGCGCCGTCACCCCGTGATTGCCCGCGAAGACCGCCACCTGCGGCGCGGTGATCTGCGGGCGCGCATCGCCGCGCCAGCCCGCGTACCAGATCGCCAGCGCCTCGAGCCGGCCGAGCGCGCCGGGCGGCTTGGTGAGCTGGGCATTGTGCGCCTCGGCCGCCGCGATCGCCTCGGCATCGGGCTGCGGCAGCGCCGCGAGCTTGCCGTGAAACGCCTCAAGGCTGGTGGGCTGATCCGGCATCCGGCGTTCCTCATTGTCTGTTGCGGTCGCCTCACGTATCGGCGAAAGGACCCGGATTGAAAGGGATTTCATGCCACGCCCGGCTCTCCTGCGCATTGAGGACGTCCCCGCCGCGCTGGCGCTGCTGACGCGGCTGCCGGTGCCGGCGTCGCAAAGCCGCGGCGCGGCAGGAGCATGGGCCTACCCGCTTGCAGGGCTCGTCGTCGGCGCGCTCGCGGGAGTTGCGGGCTGGGCGGCGCTGGGTCTCGGCGCGGGGCTCGCAGCGGCGCTGGCGCTCACCGTGCAGGTGATGCTGACCGGAGCGTTGCACGAGGACGGGCTGGCCGATTGTGCGGACGGCTTCTGGGGCGGGGCGGACACCGCCCGGCGGCTCGCGATCATGAAGGACAGCCAGGTTGGCAGCTTCGGCGTGCTCGCGCTGGTGCTGTCGTTGATCGCGCGCTGGTCGGCGCTGTCGGCGCTGTTCGCCGCGGGCACGGTACTGGCGCCGATGATCGCCGCCGCGGTACTCTCGCGCGCCGCGATGAGCGCGGCGATGGCCGTCCTGCCCAATGCCCGGGGGCGCGGCCTCGCCGACAGTGTCGGCCGTCCCGGCGCCGCCACCGTCGCGCTCGCCGTCGCTCTGGCGCTCACCGTCGCCGCGCTCGCCGTCGGGCCGCTGGCCGCCCTTGCCGCCGGTCTTGCCGCGGCCGCCCTCGCCGCGCTCACGGCCCTGACCGCCCGCGCCAAGATCGGCGGCGTGACCGGCGACGTGCTCGGTGCGGTTCAAGTGATCTCGGAGATTGCAGCGCTCGCCGCGTTGGTGGCGATCATGGGCTGACGGCACATGTGCGCCGCGGTTACGACGCATGAGAAACCCTGCGGCGCAGACCGCGCCGCGGGGTCAGGACGTCATCCGGTGGGCGCGCCGTCAGGCCGCCCGCGACAGCAGGACCTCGTCGATCTGACGCTGCGCCACGGCCTCATCGCCGCCCGCGACCGCCGCGATCTCGCGCGTGAGCCGCTCGAGCGCCGCCTCGTAGAGCTGGCGCTCGGAATAGCTCTGCTCGCGCTGCTCGTCGGTGCGGTGCAGATCACGCACCACCTCGGCGATCGACAACAGATCGCCCGAATTGATCTTCTGCTCGTATTCCTGCGCCCGGCGCGACCACATCGCGCGCTTGACCTTCGCCTTGCCCTTGAGCATGTCGAGCGCCTTCGAGACCATGTCCGGCGACGACAGCGAACGCATCCCGACCTCGGCGGCCTTTGCCGTGGGCACGCGCAGCGTCATCTTGTCCTTCTCGAAGGAGATCACGAACAGCTCCATCGTCAGTCCAGCGATTTCCTGCTCCTCGATCGAGACGATTCGCCCCACGCCGTGGGCGGGATACACGACAAAATCGTCCGGACGGAATTCGGCCTTCTTCTTTTCGGTCATTCGGTCATTTCCTCGCGCGATCCACCGCTCTCGCGACCCGGACCCCAACCCATCCCGGGCCACCACAGAGCGGCAAAAAACATACCGCAGGACGAACGATCCCGCGGATGCATGTCAGGTTTCACAGTTTCCATTTGATCATATAGCAGCGAATCGCTTCGAATGGAAGCGCGCGCTGTCACCCGGGGGTCACAATAGCGGCACGAACGGGCCGATCAGCCACCCTCGCCGGGAGCCTCGGAGAAGTATTTCTCCAGCTTTCCGGTCTCGTCCTCGCGTTCCTCGGCGCCGGGCAACGGATCCTTCTTGGTCACGATCACCGGCCACGCCTCGGAGAATTTGCGATTGAACTCGACCCATTTTTCCATCTCGGGTTCGGTGTCGGGCCGGATCGCATCGACGGGGCACTCGGGTTCGCAGACACCGCAATCGATGCACTCATCGGGGTGGATGACCAGCATGTTCTCGCCCTCGTAGAAGCAGTCCACGGGGCAGACCTCAACGCAATCGGTGTATTTGCAGGCGATGCAGTTGTCGGTCACCACATAGGTCATGCTCGGCCTCTCGAATCCTATAACACGGGTCAACTAGTCCGCCGTTCCGGGAGGTTCAAGCCGCTGCGCGCGCGCGCTGTCAAATTGCCGCCGCGCCTTGCCCGTCGGCCGCCCGCCCGCCCGTGGCGCGGGGTCGCCGGCGTCGCGCGGCGCCGGTTCGGGGGAAAGGTCCTCGTAGAGCGCGCGCGCCTCGGGGGCCGGGCCGCGCCGCGCGCCGAGTGCCACTATGCGCACGACGCGCACCGCACTGCCCTGGGGGAAGGTCAGGGTGTCGCCCGCGCCGACCTGGCGCGCCGGTTTGACCGTGCGCTCGGAATTGACGCGCACGCGCCCGTCACCGACCAGCTTGCGCGCCACCCCCCGTGTCTTGAAGAAGCGCGCCTGCCAGAGCCACTTGTCGAGCCGGATCGTCGCGCGCTGAACGGCCCCGCTCACTTGCGCTCGCGCAGTCCCATGAGCGCCTGCGCGAAGGGGTTGTCCGGGTCGATCCGGTCCTCCTTGCGGCGCGGTCCGGAGGACGCGGGCGCGTCGTCGCGCGGCTTGCCGCCCTCGGGCTTGGCGCGCGACTTCTTCGCGGGCTTGCCCTGCGGTTTGCCGCGGCCCTTCGGGCGCGCCGATTCGGCGCGTCGGGGCGCCCAGGTGAAGGTGTAGAAGACCTCGAGTTCCTGAGCCTCGAGCGCCGCTGCGGGCTGTGACGACCCGGCCTCGGTCTCGTCGGCCGCGCGGGGCTCGTCGCTTGGCGTCGGCTCGGCTTGCGGGCTGTCCTCGGTCGCCTCACCCGGAGCTGCGCCCGCGTCGGGCGCGGCCGCCTCATTCGGCGCGGTGTCGGCGTCCGGCGCTTCGGCGGCGTCCGCTGGAGTCTCGGGCCCCGCCTCGGGCGCATCGGCCTTCGCGCCCGGCTGCGCCGCCACCGCCGGGCGCTGCTTGATCCGCTCGCCCCGCTCGGCCTTGTAGCCGAGACCCTGCATCAGGTCGGCGAACTGCTCCAGCGACAGCCCAGTGATCGACAGCATCTCCGGCGTCCCCTCGAAGCCGGCCCGCGTGTCCTGCGCGCGCAGGAGATCGGCGAGCCGTTCGAGCATGTCGATGCGGATCGCGCGCGCCCCGGCCGGGCGATAGCCGGCGAAGATGTAGTGCATCTCCGGCGTTTCCGGCTGCACCGGGATCGTCACGAGCCCGGGCGGCGGGCTTTCGGGAAATTCGTCGAGCCCCTGCGCGAGCCCCCACAGCACCAGCCGAAGCCGAGTCGGCGCGGGCTTCAGCAGCGCGGGCATGAACACCGTGAACTGGCCGAACCGCACGCCGTGCTTGCGCAGCGCCGCGCGCGCGCCCTGATCGAGCGCCTTGACCTCGGCGGCCACGGGCCCGCGCGGCTGCACGCCGAGCGCCTCGTGCATGCGAAAGGCGAAGCCGCGCGCGAGCCCCGTCAGCGCCTCGTCGCGCGCCATCGCCAGAAGCGGCTCGAACAGCGCGGCGATGCGCCGGTCGATGAAATGCTGCAGCCGCCGCTCGACCCGTTCGGCGACCTCGGTGCCGGCCTCGTCATCGACGAAGGCGGCCACGCGGGGCTTGAGCGGCTCGGACCCCGTGACGAGCTTGCCCACGGCCTGCCCGTCCCAGACCAGACCGCCCTGCTCGGTGAAGTCGATCTCGGTATCGGGGGCGTTGTAGAAGCGGTCCGCGCGCAGGTGAAACAGCGGCGCGAGCGCCTGCACCGAGGCCTGGCGCAGGGTGCGCGCCTCCTCGGGGCTGTCGGTCTTGTCCTGGCGAAAGCGAAAGCCCTCCAGCCGGCCGATGACCTCGCCCTCGACCGTGACCTCGCCGTTGTCGTTCACCTCGGCCACGAGGCTCTCCTTCTGCTTGAGCCCGCGCATCAGCACGCTGGTGCGCCGGTCCACGAAACGCTGCGTCAGCCGCGCATGCAGCGCATCCGACAGGCGGTCTTCTACCGCGCGAGTCTCTGCGCGCCAATGATTTTCATCAAACACCCAGCCCGCGCGCTGCGCGACATAGGTCCAGGTGCGGATATGGGCGAGCCGCCTGGACAGCGCGTCGATATCGCCGTCGGTGCGGTCGATGCGCGCGATGTTGCGCGCCAGCCAGTCCGCCGGCACCACCCCGTCCGCGCGCAGATAGCCGAAGATCTGCGCCAGCAGCGCGGCGTGCTCCGTGGGCGAGATGCCGCGAAAATCCGGCACCCGGCAGACATCCCACATCAGCTTGACGTCGCGCGCCCCGCGCAGCTGCCCGTGCAGCTCCGGCATCGCCGCGAGCGCCTTGAGCGCGGCCAGGTCATTGGCCTCACGCATCCGGGTGAGCCAGTCGTTATGGGTATGGCGCTCGAGCGCGGCGATGAGCTTCTCGGGGGTGGCGAATTCGAGCTCGGCGTTGCGCCAGTGCAGCTTGCGCACCGGGGCGAAGCGGTGCGATTCGATGGCCTCGACGGTGTCCTCGCCCAGCGGCGCCGCCTCGCCGGTCACCCCGAAGCTGCCCGGCGTGGTGTGGCGCCCGGCGCGCCCGGCGATCTGGGCGAGCTCGTCGGCGCCCAGCGCGCGCATGCGCCGGCCGTCGAATTTCGAGGTGGCCGAGAAGGCGACATGATTGATGTCGAGATTGAGCCCCATCCCGATGGCATCGGTAGCCACGAGGTAATCGACGTCGCCATTTTGATAAAGCTCGACCTGCGCGTTGCGGGTGCGCGGGCTCAGCGCGCCCATCACCACCGCGCAGCCGCCCTTCTGGCGCCGGATCAGCTCGGCGATGGCATAGACGTTCTCGACGGAGAACCCCACGATCGCGCTGCGCGGCGGCATCCGGCTGATCTTGCGCGCGCCCGCATAGCCGAGCGCCGAGAACCGCTCACGGCGCAGGAACTGCACCCCGGGCACCAGTGCCGCGATCGCCCCGCGCATCGTGTCCGAACCCAGGAACACCGTCTCGTGCAGCCCGCGCGCCGAGAGCAGCCGCTCGGTGAAGACATGGCCGCGCTCGGGATCGGCGCAAAGCTGGATCTCGTCGACGGCGACGAAATCCGCCCCGATCTCGAGCGGCATCGCCTCCACGGTGCAGCCCCAGTACTGCGCGCGGGCGGGCACGATGCGCTCCTCGCCGGTGACCAGCGCGACGACGGAGGGGCCGCGCTGCGCGATGATGGTGTCATAGACCTCGCGCGCCAGAAGCCGCAGCGGCAGCCCGATCACCCCGCTTCGATGGCCCAGCATCCGCTCGATGGCATACCGGGTCTTGCCGGTATTGGTCGGCCCGAGAACCGCCGTGACCTGCGCCTGCCGCATGATCGTGTCACTCCGGAGTTTGGATGCCGCCGCTCAGATCCCGCGGCCGCCGACGGCGCGGGTCGCGCGCTCCAGGGCCGCGTTGATGCGGGGGTGATGGGGATGGATGTCATGCGCGGCCTCGAAGGCGCGCAGCGCGCGCTCGGGGTGGCCCGTCTCCTCCATGATCGTGCCAATCCCGGTGAGGGCGCCGAAATGGTTCGGATTGAGCGCGATCGCCTGCTCCAGATCCGCCAGAGCGGGGCCGATCAGCCCGGCCTGGAAATACGCCGTGGCACGGATGTGCCAGCCCTCGGCGAAGTCGGGGGCGTGATCGGTGAGCGCGGTGAAGTGCTCGATTGCGGCATCGGTATCGCCCTCGGCCAGCGCCTCGCGCCCGCGCTCGAGCAGCAGATCCATCGTCGCCGAGCCCGATTGCGACCATTCATTGACCAGGTCGCGCTCGATTCGGTGCCAGTGCTGCAGATCGGGCCGCGCGAGGCGCTCGAGAAGCTCCTCGACGCGGTCGCCGGACACCGCCGGGTCGCGTTCGGCATCCTGTGCTGCCGCTGGTGCGACGAGAAGGGCTGACGCCACGACAAGATTGAGCCAGAAGATCAATACACGCATAACGTTCGCATGGTAACGCAGGCGAGCGAGACTGCGATACCCAAAACTTGGTGATGGAGGACTTCCACATGAGCGATTTGATCGACGAGGCCGTCAAGGAGCTGAGCGCGCGTATCGACGACTTCGACGGCAACGCGAAATTCGTCTTCGGCGAGGAGGGCACGATCATGCTCGATTCGTCGGGCGCGCGCGCCGGTGACGGCGAGGCCGACGTCACCCTCACCGCCGAGCCCGACACCTTCCGCGCGATCTTCGAAGGCGAGCTCGACCCGACGGCGGCGTTCATGTCCGGCAAGCTGTCGGTGGATGGCGACATGGGCCAGGCGATGAAGCTCGCGGGGGCGCTGAGCTGAACCTGCCCGCGGCCGCGCCGTTCCTCGACGCGCTCGCGCAGGGGCCGCCCGGCGGCGCGGCGCACTGGGTCACCGCCGGGGACGGCGTGCGCCTGCGCATCGGTGGCTGGCCGGGCGGCGCGCGCGGCACGGTGCTCGCCCTGCCGGGGCGGGCGGAATGGATCGAGAAATACGGCCGTGTCGCGGCGGCGCTCAAGGCGCGAGGTTACGGGTTGCTTGCGATCGACTGGCGCGGACAGGGGCTTTCCGCGCGCGCCGTGCCCGATCCGCGCATGGGACATGTCGGCCATTTCGACGAATATCAGACCGACCTCGCCGCCTTTCTCGACGCCGCGCAGGATCTCGGCGTGGCGCGGCCGGCGCCGGTGCTTGCACATTCGATGGGCGGCTGCATCGCGCTGCGCGCGCTCATGGACGGACTCGACGCGCCCGCCTTGGCGCTCAGCGCACCGATGTGGGGGCTGCACATGTCTCCGGCGCTGCGTTCGGCGGCGTGGTCGGTCGCCACGCTTGCGCGCGCCACGGGCCGCGCGGCGCGATACCCGCCCGGCGTCGGGCCCGAGCTCAATGTCGCGGAGACCCCTTTCGACGACAACATGCTCACATCCGACCCCGAGAGCTATGATTACATGCGCCGCATGCTTCTCGCGCAGCCCGAGCTGGTCGTCGGTGGGCCGAGCCTGAACTGGCTCTACGCGGCATTGCGCGAGATGCGCGCGCTCGCGCCGCGCCCATCGCCGGAGACCCCCGCCCATATCGTCTTCGGCACGCGCGAGCGCATCGTCGACGCCGCGGCCATCCGCCGCCGCGCCGCCGCGTGGCCGGCCGCCGCGGTCGACGTCATCGACGGCGCCGAGCACGAGGTCCTCATGGAAACCCCCGCGATTCGCGCGCGCGCGATCGCGGCGGCCGCCGACCTCTTCGACGCGCAGTGCCCCTGAGGGCTCAGCCGGCCACGACCTCCTGGCGCTGCGTGCCAAGCCCCTCCACCGACAGCTCCACCACATCGCCCGCGCGCAGGAATTGCGGCGGCTTCATCCCCATGCCCACGCCGGGCGGCGTGCCGGTGGCGATGATGTCGCCGGGATGCAGCGTCATCAGCTGGCTCAGATAGGCGATGACATGCGCGACGGAAAAGATCATCGTCGCGGTGGTGCCGTCCTGGCGCGGGTCGCCATTGACCGACAGCGTCAGCCGCAGCGCCTGCGGATCGCCCGCCTCGTCGGGGGTGACGAGCCAGGGCCCCACGGGGCCGAAGCCGTCGCAGGACTTGCCCTTGGTCCATTGCCCGCCGCGCTCGATCTGCAGCGCGCGCTCGGAGACGTCGTTGACCACGCAGTAGCCCGCGACATGATCGAGCGCGGCGGGCTCGGCGACGTATTTCGCCGTCCGCCCGATCACCACGCCGAGCTCGACCTCCCAATCCGTCTTCTCCGAACCGCGCGGCACGGGGATCGGATCGTTCGGCCCCGCGATCGACGAGGTCGCTTTGAGAAAGACGATGGGCTCGGCGGGGGCCTTGGCGCCGATTTCGGCCGCGTGGTCGAAATAGTTCAGCCCGATGCCGATGAACTTGCCTACCCGGCCCACGCAGGGGCCGATCCGCGGCGTCCCCTCGACGCGCGGTAGCGCCTCGGGATCGTGCCCGCCGAGCCGGGCGAGCGCCGGGCCGGCCACATCGTCGATCACCCCGGACAGGTCGCGAAGCGCGCCGCCGGCGTCCAGCATCCCGGGTTTCTCGGCCCCCGGCGGCCCGTACCGCAGATATTTCATCGCGCAGCCCTCCTGCGCTTTCGTGCCCCGCCGCGCGGGCGCGGTCAAGCGCCCGGCAGGCTGATCCGCCCGCCGGGCTGCGGCGCGGGCACGCCCGTCGTCCCCGGCGCCGAGAGAGGCAGGCCCCGCGCCACCCGCACCGCGAGATAGGCGAAGGCCTGCGCCTCGAGCATGTCGCCGTCGAGTCCGGCCGCCTCGACGGGCGCAACCGCGCAGGGCAAGTGCTCGGCCAGCATCGCCATGAGCACCGGGTTGTGCCGCCCGCCACCGCCCACGAGCACCTGCCCGGGCGGGCGCGGTAGCGCCGCCACGCCGCGCGCCACCGCCGCCGCCGACACCGCCGTAACCGTGGCCGCCGCGTCGGCGTCGCCCAGATGCGCGACGGCATCGGCCAGCCCCGCGAACGCATCGCGGTCGAGCGATTTGGGCGGTGGGCGGTCGAAATACGGCCTCCGCAGGCATTCCGTGACGACGCTCTCATCGACACGCCCCGCCGCGGCGAGCGCGCCGCCCTCGTCGCGCGCAAGCCCCTTCCGCACCCACAGGAGATCGTCGATCGGCGCATTCGCCGGACCGGTATCGAAGGCGAGCACCGCGCCCGCGGCCTCCGGCGCGCTGGCCGCCGGGTCCACCCAGCTCAGATTGCCGACCCCGCCGAGATTGAGAAACCCCACCGGCGCGGTTGCCCCGATCCAGCGCGCGCAGGCGAAGTGAAAGAACGGCGCCAGCGGCGCGCCCTGCCCGCCCGCGGCCACGTCGGCGCTGCGAAAATCCCACGCCACCGGCACGCCCAGAGCTGCGGCGAGCGCCGCGCCGTCACCCGCCTGGTGGGTGCCGCGTCCGCCCGGCTCATGCGCCAGCGTCTGGCCGTGAAACCCTACCAGCACCACATCCGCGAACCCGGCCAAAAGCGCGCAATGCGCCCGCTCCACGATCGCGGCCGCATCGGCCACACCCGCCTCGCCCGGCCAGCGCCCGAGCGCGGCGCGCAGCGTCGCGCGCTCATCGGCGGTAAAGGCCCGGTAGCCGGAGGGCCCGAAGCCCGTGATCTCGTCCCCGTCCGTCTCCAGCACCGCCGCATCGACCCCGTCGAGCGATGTCCCCGACATCGCCCCGAGCGCGCGCACCGGCCCGCTGCCCTGTGCGATCATGGCCTTTCCCTCGCCCGGGCCGCCCGCTATAGACGGCGCGCCAAAGCATGGACCACCCCGACATGACCCACCAGCCGAAATCCGACTTCCTGCAGGTGATGATCGCGCGCGGCTTTCTCGCCGACTGCACCGATCTCGAGGGCCTCGACGCGGCGCTCATGCGCGGCTCCGTGCCCGCCTACATCGGCTATGACGCGACGGCGCGCTCGCTGCATGTGGGGCATCTGCTCAACATCATGATGCTGCGCTGGCTGCAGAAAACCGGCCACAGGCCGATCACGCTGATGGGCGGGGGCACCTCGAAGGTCGGCGATCCGAGCTTTCGCTCCGAAGAGCGCCCGCTCATGGATGACGCCGCCATCCGCGCCAATATCGACGGCATGCAGCAGGTCTTCGCCAAGTATCTCGATTACGGCGCCAGCGGCGCGGTGATGGTCAACAACGCCGACTGGCTCGACGGGCTCAACTACCTGGAATTCCTGCGCGATATCGGGCGGCATTTCTCCGTCAACCGGATGCTGTCGTTTGAATCGGTCAAGGCCCGCATCGACCGCGAGCAGTCGCTGTCCTTCCTCGAATTCAACTACATGATCCTGCAGGCCTATGATTTCCTCGAGCTGCACCGGCGGCATGGCTGCCTGTTGCAGATGGGCGGGTCGGATCAGTGGGGCAATATCGTCAGCGGCGTGGATCTCACGCGCCGGGTCGCGGACGCGCAGGTCTTCGGGCTGACTTCGCCGCTCCTGACCACGTCGGACGGGCGCAAGATGGGCAAATCCGCCGGCGGCGCGGTGTGGCTCAACGCCGACATGCTCAGCCCCTACGAATTCTGGCAGTTCTGGCGCAACACCACCGATGCCGATGTGGGCCGCTTCCTCAAGCTCTACACCGAGCTCGATGTCGCGGAATGCGACCGGCTCGGCGCGCTCGGCGGCGCCGAGATCAATGACGCCAAGATCCGGCTCGCCAACGAGGTCACGACGCTGTGCCACGGCGCCGAGGCCGCCGCCGCCGCCGAAGCCACGGCGCGCGAGGTGTTCGAGCAGGGCGGCGCAGGGGCGGAGCTGCCGACACTGGCGCTCACCGCGGCGGAACTCGAGGATGGCGTGTCGCTGGCGCAGCTCTTCGTGCGCGCGGGGCTCGCCAAATCGGGCAAGGAGGCGCGGCGGCTGATCGCCGAGGGCGGCGCGCGCATCGACGACGCGCTCGCCGACGATCCCGGCCGCCTGTTCGGCCCCGACGACCTCGCCGCACCGCGCAAGCTCACCGCCGGCAAGAAGCGCCACGCGCTGGTGACCCTGGCCGAGTGACCGCAACGAGCACCGGCGCGCGCGACAGCGCGCCAACGGGGCTCTTGCGCCCCGGCCCTGCCGGGGCGCGCCGCAAGGTCACTCGCCGAGCATCCATTCGCCGTCGGGATGGAAGGCGTTGAACGCGAAGGCGAAGGGGATGTCGTGGGGCAGGTCGTTGCCCTCGGCGTCGCGCACCCGCACGGTCCCGACCTCCCGACCCTCGCCGATGCGCCCGGTGTCGAGGGCCGAGGCCTGCCCCTCGGTCCAGGTGATCGTCACCCCGGCCTCGGTGATCTCGCCGGCGTCGCGCACCCGCTCCATCGGCCAGGCCCGCTCTACGACGCGGATCACGCGCGCCATCGGGTCGAGCCCGTGCGGCGGGTCGTCGCCGTCGAACAGGAAGGGCTGTTGCGCGGTGTCATAGTTGCGATACGGGTTGTCGCCGTAGCTGCGCGGCCAGTCGGGCTCCGCCATCACCAGCCCGTCGGGATTGCGCGCGCGAAATTCCTGCCAGCTCTCCATCCAGGCCGGAAGCAGCTCCAGCCGGTCACCCGTGTGCTCGCCCACGATGCCCTCGCCGGTGCCCTGCTGCCACCAGCTCTCGGTCTCGCGGTCGAACATGATCATCACCGAATGGCGCAGCAGCCCGGAGACGCCGAAGACGCGCTCCTCGCCGCCCACAACGCGATTGAACACCATGCCGGTGTTGCACAGCGGGCAGAAGGTCACCGCGACGGGGCGGTCGGCGACGGTATCGTTCACGATCTCGTGCCACATCAGGTAGCGGATCGGATAGGCGCGCGGTTCGGCACCGTCGAATTCCAGCGTCATCACCGGCTCGCGGTCATCGATGCGGTCCTCCTCGGCGGCACGGTGGAAGGCGGGATCGTCGATCGCGGGAATGCCGTCCTTCGGGGGGCCGCCGGCGACGATCTCGTCGAAGGAAACGCTCGTGCGCGAGAAATCGGTATCGGGCCAGGCGCGCTGCCAATGGTTCGGCGCAGCTACGGCGGCGCCCGCGAAGGCAAGGGCCGCAGCGAGGGCAATGAGCGGGCGGGCGGGGCGCATCGTGAAACCTCCTTGGTATCCACGATCATCTTCGCCCGCCCGGTGCGAAAGGTTACGCAGGTTCAGTCGCGCACCGTCACCCGCGCCATGAAGTCGGCGGTGCCCGCGACGTCGCCCTGCGGCTCGACGCGGGTGATCGCATCCACGATCTCCATGCCCTCGAGCACATGACCCACGACAGTGTAGTCGCCGTCGAGATGCGGCGCGTCGTCGAACATGATGAAGAACTGGCTGTTGGCCGAGTTCGGATCCGCCGAGCGCGCCATGCCCACCGCGCCGCGCGCGAAGGAGCGATCGGA
>PUKW01000245.1 GCA_003550665.1 Paracoccaceae bacterium
CCTGCCAGTCGCCCAGATCCGACCAGCCGCCATCGAAGGGCACCACCGCGAGATTGTCCGCCCGCTCCATCACCGCGTAATCGAGGGAGATGTCCGCCGCCCCGGCCCAGGGCCCGGCCGCGAGGCGCAGGAAGCCCAGATCCGTCTCGGCCGCCTCGAGCGCCGCGCGCACCGGCGCCACGAGATCGGGGGCATGGGCCTCGAAGGCCGCGCGGATCGCCGCCGCCGAGAACAGGAAGATCCCCGCATTCCACAGATAGCGCCCCTCGGCGAGCATTTCCGCCGCCGCCGCCGCGTCGGGCTTTTCCACGAAGCGCGCGAGATCATGCGGCACCGGGGCGAAATCCTCCGGCGTCTGCGCAAGCTCGAGCCAGCCATAGCCCGTCTCGGCCCGGTCCGGGCGGATGCCGAAGGTCACGAGCCGTCCCGCCCGCGCCGCCTGCGCCCCCGCGGCGACGGCGGCGCGAAAGGCCTCGGCATCGGGGATGACGTGATCCGACGGCGCCACCAGCATCAGCGCCTCGGGGTCTTCACGCTCGAGCCACAGCGCCGCGGCGAGCACGGCGGGCGCGGTGTTGCGCCCCTCGGGCTCGATCAGCACGGCGCCGGGATCGATGCCGGCGCTGGCGAGCTGCTCGGTGACGATGAAGCGGAAACCCGACCCGGTCAGCACCATCGGCGCGGCATAGCCCGGCCCCGACAGCCGCGCAGCGCTCGCCTGAAACAGCGTCTGTTCGCCCATCAGCGGGGCGAACTGCTTGGGATAGCTCTTGCGCGAGAGCGGCCAGAGCCGCGTGCCCGAGCCGCCGCACAGGATGACCGGATGAATGCGCGCCGTCTGCGTCATCGAAATTGACCTCTCAGTCCGTGCCGGGAGCCGGGAAACCCGGCACCAATGCGCAATGCAGCCGGCCGGGTCAAGCCGGCGGGCGGGCGTTGACACGCCGCGTGGCAGCGGCGATACAGGCGTCATTGCGGCACAGGCCGGGCGCGGAAAGAGTTTTGCGATGGCCCTCATTCACGTCGAACGGGACCGGCCGATCTTCACCTGCCCTGTCGGTCCAAGCCTGCTCGGCAAGGACAACTGGGGTAAGATCAATCGCTTCAACCACGTTGTCGAGCGGCCGCTCGGGCGCGGCCGGCCCGTCGAGGACATGGACATCTACCACGCCTGCGTGCATGTCTTTTGCGACGGCGGCCGCTGGGAAGAGACGGCCTTCTATGAGCGGGCATGCGGGCGCATCGCGCGTGGCTACACGCCCTGGGGGTGCGCCACGCCGCAGGAGCTGCGCGCGCGGCTTGAAGGCGATATTACGTTGCTGTACCGCTCGATCGCGCAGTACGGCTATCTGCCGCAACGCCGGCTGGCGCGGGGTGACGCGCCCGACGACGATATCATGACAACCTTCGCCGCGGGTCGCTATCACACCCGCCTCAAGGAGGCGCATGACATCAAGTTCGCGATCAACGAGGATGGCGAGGTGCTGTTTCTCGATGGGCGGCACCGGCTGGCCATCGCGCGTCTGCTGGGAGTAGAGCGGGTGGCGGGGCGGGTCGTGTTCCGTCATGCGCGCATGGCCGAGCGGCACGCGCTGTTTCGCGACCTGTCGGCCCGCTCCGACCCGGCGCGCAGCTGGCACACCGCCGATCACCCCGACCTCGCCCGCTTCGCGCTCGACCGGGAAAACCTACAGCGGCTGCACCATACGCTCGCCGCGCGTGGCATTCCCGTGCCGGCGCTGCACGAGGTCTCCGCCGCCGGCAAGGCCCGCCGGCACGCGGCGCGGCTGATGCGGCACGTACGTTCACGTTTCGGCGGGGCCCAAGATGTCGCCTGACGATCTGAGCACCGCCGCACGGCACCGGATCGAGGCCTTCTACGCCGAAGATTACGCCGTCTATGCTGACCATTTCTGAAACGCAGTCGCTCAACCGGGCGGTGCGCACGGGCCGCGCGCTGGTCAAGGAGGGCGATCCTGATGCCGCGGCCAATGCGATCCTGGACGCCCTCACCGAGACGGCCCCCGCGGCGGGGCCGTCCCCGCGCTGCACCCCGCTCGTGCTCGGCGGCTGCGTGCGATCGGGCAAGACAATCCTGGCGCAGCGTCTCGCCGCCGACATGGCCTGCCCATTCCTGCCCGGAGACTGGCTGCGGCGGCTCTACTGGTCGGTCGAGGAGCAGGCACGGCGCAACCGGCTGCGCCGGCGCATCCTGCGGGGCCTGCTGGAGAACGTGCCGGGCGGGCTGATCACCGAGGGGGTCGATCTCGTGCTGCGCAACCAGCCGTCGCGCGGCGGCGGTGGCAAACCCTCAATGCGGTTGCTGCGCCGTATCCGCCAGGAAGGCCTCGCCGAGGTCGCCGTGGTAGGTAATGCCGATACCTCTGTGGCCGACAAGGTCCGTGCGCTCGAGGCCTGGCGGGCGACGGGCAATTGCTGGACCACGGGTGCGGCCCATGCCGAGCGCTACGCCGATACGGCCGCGCTCGAGAAACTCGCGCGGGGCACCATCGAGCGCAGCCGCGTGCTGCGCGAGAAGGCCGAGGCCGCAGATATCCCCTATCTCGAGATCCGCCCCGACGCCTTCGAGGCCGATATCGCCGCCCATTTCACCACCCTGCGTGCGCGGCTCGCGCCAGGTTGATCAGCCGCGCGCCGCGAGCGCGGCCATGCCGCGCGCATTGATCGCGTCGAGCCGGTCGAACAGCGCGTAATCCTCGGCGTAGAATTCCCGCATCTCGGCGTGCAGCGCGGCGGGGATCTCCTCGGGCAGGGCCGTCATCCTGCTGACATTGCTGCGCGGCAGCGCCGCCTCGATCCCGAGCCCGGCAAAGATCGTCCCGAGCTGCGCCTCGAGGTCGTGATAGGGGATGATGGCATCGGCGAGCACCGTTCC
>PUKW01000267.1 GCA_003550665.1 Paracoccaceae bacterium
ACATCGTAGCCGAAATCCTGCATCGGCGAGGTGAAGAAGGGCGAGATCCACACCGCGTCGACGCCGAGGCTCGCCACATGCGGCAGCCGCGCGGCGATGCCGGGCAGATCGCCGATGCCGTCCCCGTTGTTGTCCTGAAACGAGCGCGGGTAGACCTGATAGATCACCGCCCCGCGCCACCAGTCGCGATCCGCCTGTGCCGTCATGTGCTGCTCGATCCTGCCGTGAAGCGTCATGCCGGCCGCCCTACTTGACCGAGCCGGCCAGCAGACCGCGCACGAGGTAACGCTGCATCGTGAAGAAGACAAGCAGCGGCACCGAGATCGACACGAAGGCCGCCGTCGCGAGGATGCCCCAGTCGCCGCCCCGCGATCCCAGCAGATCGTCTGCGATCTTGACGGTCATCACCTGGCTCGCGGAGTCCGAGGGAAGGAACACCTTGGCCACCAGGAGGTCGTTCCAGGTCCACAGGAACTGGAAGATCGCGAACGCCGCGAGCGCGGGAAACGAGAGCGGCAGGATGATGCGCACGAAGACCTGGAAATCCGTCGCCCCGTCGACGCGCGCCGACTCGATGATGTCGCGCGGCAGCCCCACCATGTAGTTGCGCAACAGATAGATCGCGAGCGGCAGCCCGAAGCCGGTATGCGCGAACCATATCCCCAGAAAACTCTGCCCGATCCCCACCCGGTTGTGCAGGTTGAGCAGCGGCACCAGCGCAAGCTGCAGCGGCACCACCAGAAGCCCCACCACCAGCGCCACCAGCAGCGCGCGCCCCGGAAACTGCATCCAGGCGAGCGCATAGGCCGCGAAGGCCGCCACGAGGATCGGGATCACCGTGGCCGGGATCGCGACGGTCAGCGTGTTGATGAAGGCGCGGTCCATCCCGTCGGCGCGCAGCACCGTGTCGTAATTGCCGAGCGTGAAGCGCGGCGGGGTGCGCGCCTCGAAATAGATCGTCGGGCCGCGCGGCTCGAAGGCCTCCTCGGCCTCGGCGCGGAAACTGCCGTCTTCCTCGACGGTGAGCGTGCCGCCGCCGCGCAGCTCGGCGGTCGCGCCCACGTCGAATTCCGCGGGTGCGGCGCCGCGGATGCCGAAGCCGGTGACGGTGCCGCTGCCGTCGGGGAACCACCGCGTGTTGGAATCGTCGGCGAAGACGTTGCCCTCGAGCACATATCCGCCGCCCTGCCCGGCCTGGTCGTCCGCGTCGGTGCGGATGCGAAACGCCATCTCCACCGGCAGCGCCGATTTCCACCACCCCGCCTCGTTGATCTGGTCACGGTCGCGAAACGACGAGACGAACAGCCCCACCGTGGGGATCAGCCACACCAGCACCAGCGCGAGCACGGTCAGGTTGACCGCCCAGCTCAGGCTCGATTTCCGCCCGGCGATGTTGTCCATGGCCGCGTTCCCTCAGCGCATTTCCCTGCGGGCCTGGACGATGTTCCAGACCATCACCGGCAGCACGATGAGCATGATCACGAAGGCGACCGCCGTGGCGCGGCCGTCGTCGCGGAACATGTAGCTCATCATGTAGCTGGGCAGGATGTGGGTGCCGAAATTGCCGCCGGTCATCGCATAGACGATGTCGAAGACCTTGAGCACGAGGATGGTGATCGTGGTCCAGACCACGACGATGGTGCCCATGATCTGCGGCACCTTGATCCTGAAGAAGACCTGGAACGGGTTGGCGCCGTCGACGATCGCGGCCTCGACGGTCTCCTCGGGGATGCCGCGCAGCGCGGCCGACAGGATCACCATGGCGAAACCGGTCTGGATCCAGACCATGATGAACATCAAGAAGAAGTTATTCCACAGCGGAATCTGCAACACATCGACCGCGCGATCGGCGCCCAGAAGCCCGCGCACCGCGTTGATCATGCCGATATCGAAATCCGGTGCGTAGACGAAGCGCCAGATCAGCGACGCCCCCACGAAGGAGATCGCCATCGGCATGAAGATCAGCGACTTGGCGATGTTGCCCCAGCTCAGCCGGTCGGTCAGCTGTGCGGCGATCAGCCCGAAGAAGGTCGCCGCCGCGGGGACCACGAACAGCCACAGGAAGTTGTTGCGCAGCGCGGTGCGGAACCCGGACTCGCCCGCGAGCGAGATATAGTTGCCCAGCCCGATGAACTCGGTGCCCGACCGGTCGAACATCGAGCGCACCAGCGAGCCGATCACCGGATAGACGAGGTAGAGCCCGAGCGCGAAGATCGCCGGGAACAGGAACAGCCAGGGCCGGATCTGGTTGGCACGATTGATGTTGCGCCCGGCATTCGGGCCGCGCGCCGGGCAGATCACCCGGTCGAGCACGAAATTCGACGCGTAGAAGTAGCCGACGCAGCCGACGACCCCGATCAGGATCGTCACCATGCCCTGCACAAGCGGCGTCATCGCCTGCCCTCCCCGGATGCGCGCAGTGCCGGCCGGCGCGCGCCGCGGCGCGCCGGCAACACCCGATCAGTTCATCGAATCCCAGCGGTCCTGGATCATCCGCGCGACATCCCCGGCATCGTCGCCGGTGACGTAATCGACCATCCCGGTCCAGAACGCCCCCGCGCCGATCTCGCCGGGCATCATGTCGGAGGCGTCGAAGCGGAACACCGTCGCATCGAGCAGGATCTCGTTCATCGCCTGCATCGACTCGTCGCGGAACGCCTCCGGGTTGACCTCCTCGAACGGCGTGAGAAAGCCGGTCTGACCCATCCACACCTCGTGCGCGATGGGGGTGCGCAGGAAGTCGAGGAAGGCGCGCGCGCCGGGGCTGTCCTCGGCGATGGTGAACATCGTGCCCGCCCCCATCACCGGATCGCCGAGGTCGCGGTCCTCATAGGCGGGAAAGTAGAAGAAATCGTAGTCGAGCCCGTATTCCAGCCCGTCGGGAAAGAA
>PUKW01000022.1 GCA_003550665.1 Paracoccaceae bacterium
TCCTCGTGACCATCGCCGCGCTCAACATCATCTCCGGGCTGATCATGCTCGTGAAGAACAAGGGCCGCGATATCGGCATCCTGCGCACCATGGGGCTGACGGAAGGGGCAATACTGCGCGTGTTCTTCATCTGCGGGGCCGCCGTCGGAGTGGTGGGGACGATCTTCGGGGTGATCCTCGGCAGCCTCTTCGCGATCTATATCGATCCGATCTTCGCCATGGTGAACCAGATCGCCGGTGGCGGGGTGTGGGACCCCTCGATACGCGGGATCTATGCGCTACCGGCCTCGCTGCAGCTTTGGGATGTGCTGCGCGCGGTGGGGCTGGCGCTGGGGCTGTCCTTCATCGTGACGATCTTCCCGGCGCGGCGCGCAGCCCGGATGAACCCGGTGGAGGCGCTGCGTTATGAGTGAGCCGATGCTGGATCTCGAGGCGATCACCAAGACCTACAACAAGGGTAAGCGCGGCGAGGTCACGGTGCTGCAGGGCGCGACGCTCACGGTGGCGCCGGGCGAGGTCACGGCGCTCGTGGCGCCCTCGGGGGCGGGCAAGTCCACGCTGCTGCATATCGCGGGGCTGCTGGACACGCCTGATTCGGGGCAGGTGCGCATCGCGGGGATGGACATGACGCGCCAGCCCGACGGGCCCCGCACCGAGACGCGGCGCAGCCGGGTGGGCTTCATCTACCAGTTCCATCACCTGCTGCCCGAATTCAACGCCGCCGAGAACATCGTGCTGCCGCAGCTCGCCAACGCCGTCCCCGCCGCCGAGGCCGAGGCGCGCGCGCAGATGCTGCTCGGCCGGGTCGGGCTGTCGGAGCGCGCCACGCACCGCCCCGCCGCGCTGTCGGGCGGCGAACAGCAGCGTGTCGCGGTGTGCCGCGCGCTCGCCAACGCGCCGCAGCTCCTGCTCGCCGACGAGCCCACGGGCAATCTCGATCCGGAGACCGCCGACCAGGTCTTTGGCATGCTGCTCGGCCTGGTGCGCGAGACCGGCCTCGCGGCGCTCATCGCGACGCACAACCTCGAGCTCGCGAGCCGCATGGACCGCACGGTGCGGCTCGAGGCCGGGCGCGTTGTGGATCAGCAGGCGGCGCCGATGCGCGAACGCGGATGACGGCGACGCATTTCACTGGGCGTCGCATCTTCGAGGCGCGCTGAACCGGCTCCCGATCCTGCGCAACATGGCTCAGGGCGCCGTCGCGGCAAGATAGGCGCCGATCGCGCGCATCAGCCGCGCGTCATCGGCGCCGTCAGGCGGGCGGGCACAGGCATCGCCGAGCTCAACGCCGATCATGAAGGGCAGGATCGCGTCCTCGTCATGCGGCGCAAGCGGCACCTCGGCGAGCAGCGCGGTGCAATCCGCCGCGCTCACGCCGTGCCATCCCGGCCCGTCCCGCGGTGCCCGAAGCTCGAGATGCACGAGAAACCGCGCGAGCTCCTTGACCATCGGCAGGAAATGCGCCCCCTCGATATCGACACCGTAGAGCGCGTCGGGCGCGAGGATCAGCTTGCCTGCATGGAAATCGCCGTGACCGCGACCCTGGGTGACGCGGGCGCCGCGCAGCGGCGGCGCCATTTCCTCGAGGCGCCGGGCGAGCGCGCGCGCCATCTGCGGATCGCGGCCGGGCCGGTCCTTTGCCGCCGCGCGATCGAGCGCCGCGGCCCGGCGCTCGGCCCAGAACTGGGGCTGAAACGCCCCGACGCGGTGGCGCGCGGGCGGGGCGACGAGCTGGGCGAACCACTGCCCGGCGGCGCGCAGCCTGTCGTCGCGTTCGACCTCCGGCGCCGTGGCGAGCCGGTCGCGCAGCGTCCGGCCGGGGATGAACTGCGTCACGATCGCGGCGGCCTCGGGCAGCGCCGAAACGAGCCGCGGGACCCGGAACGGCCCGTCCGCCATGTGGCCCGCGAGTTCCTCGAGCGCCTCGGCCATGCGCGCGACCGCCGTCGCCGGGTCGGGCACATGCATCAGCCGCAGCGCGACCTCCACGTCATCATCCACGCCGCGAAACACCGCCCCGCGGCGCCCGGCGGCGATGAGCTCGCTGACCTCGATGCGCGCGATCTCGGGATGCGCCGCGCGCCGCGCCGCGAGGATTTCGGCCGCTGCCAGCGTTTCGTCCATGATCCCGCCGAGATGCTGCGCCATCTCGCGACCATGCTCCGGCGCCGGGATGGGGTCAAGCGGCGCCGGCGCTTCGCTCTGGATCGACGGCCCTGCTTCGATTACGCTCTGCGCGTGTAACCCGGGAGGACGACATGAGTGACAAGGAAACCATGGAAAAGCAGCTCGAAGCACGCCTCAAGGAGTGGAAGGCCGATATCGACAAGATGGAGGCCAAGGCCAAGAAGGCCAGCGCCGACTATCAGGCCCAGTACGAGGACGAGATCAAGCGGCTGCGCGAGAAGCAGGACGAGGCGAACGAGCAGCTCAAGAAGCTGCAGGCCAGCTCCGCCTCGGCCTGGGAGGATGTGCGCAAGGGCGCGGAACAGTCGATGACCGCGATGCAGAAGGCCGTCAAGGACGCCTGGTCGCGCTTCAGCTGATCCCTACTCGCGCGGCAGGACGCGCAGGCCGAGCTCGCGCAGCTGCGTGTTGCTCGGCTCGGTCGGCGCGCCGAGCAGCAGATCCTCGGCGCGCTGGGTCATCGGGAACATGATGACCTCGCGGATATTCACCTCGCCGGCGAGCAGCATCACGATGCGGTCGATCCCGGCCGCGGCGCCGCCATGCGGCGGCGCGCCGTAGCGGAGCGCCTTGACCATGCCGCCGAAGCGGGTCTCGACCTCGTCCTTCGGGTAGCCCGCGACCTCGAAGGCCTTGAACATGATCTCGGGCTTGTGGTTGCGGATCGCGCCCGAGAGGATCTCGGCGCCGTTGCA
>PUKW01000122.1 GCA_003550665.1 Paracoccaceae bacterium
AAGCTGCGGTCATCGATGAACACGTTGCCGACGCTGCGCCCGTCGAGCACCGCCTGCAGCGAGGTGCCGAGCCCGTCGATCTCTATGCCGAGATCGGCAGCGCGGGTGCGGTCGATGGAGACGAAAAGCTCGGGTTGCGTCGTGTCGTAGCCGAGCTCGACATCGCCCATCGCCGGGTTTTCCTCCATGCGCTCGATCATCGCCTCGGCATTGGCGGCGAGCTCGTCATAGCTCGCGCCGACGAGCGCGAAGCGCAGCCCCCGCCCGGCGCCGCGGATGCCCAGCGAGTTGGGCTGGATCGCGAAGGCGCGCAGCCCGATCACCTGGCGCAGCGACGCATTGATGTCGTCGACGATCTCGTCCTGGCTGCGTTCGCGCTCCTCCCAGGGCGGCAGCGTCATCACCATGAAGCCGCGGTTCTCCCGGCCCCGAAAGCCGGCGATGGAGAACAGGTTGGTGATCTCGCCGTCATCGATGAGCGGCTGAACGAGATCTTCGATCTGGCGCATCTTGCCGCTGGTGTAGTCGAGCGCGACGTCCTGCGGCGCGGAAATGCTCAGCAGGGCGACGCTGCGATCCTCCGCCGGGGTCAGCTCCTGGCGAATATTGCCCGAGACCAGCGCCGCTGCCGCCGCGAAGAGAAGCGCCACGGTCACCACCACGAGCGGCGCGTTGAGCGCCGCGTTCAGCGTGCGCCGGTAGAGCGCGGCGAACCATTCGCCGAGGATGATGCCGGGGCTGCGCCGCACCGGGCCGTCCGCATCCTTCAGGAGCCGCGAGGCCAGCACCGGACACAGCGTGAGTGCCACGAAGGACGAGATCAGCACCGCCATCGCCAGCGTGAAGCCGAATTCGCGAAACAGCCCGCCGGTCTGGCCGGGCAGGAACGACAGCGGGATGAACACCGCCGCGAGCGTCGCCGTGGTAGTGATCACCGCGAAGAAGACCTGGCGCGTGCCCAGAACCGCCGCGGCGCGCGGCCCCATGCCCTGGCTGCGCCGGCGCACGATGTTCTCGAGTACCACGATCGCGTCATCCACGACGAGCCCCGTCGCCAGCACCAGCGCGAGCAATGTAAGGATGTTGATCGAAAAACCCACCATCCAGATCGCCGCCACCGTCCCGATCAGCGCCACGGGCATCGTCAGCGCCGGGATCAGCGTCGCGCGCGGATCGCGCAGGAACAGGAAGATGATCCCCACCACGATCATCACCGCGAAGGCGAGCGTCTTGAGCCCCTCGGTGATCGAGCCGCTGATGAAGGTGGCGTCGTCGCTGGTGACGAAGATATCGACATCGTCGGGCAGGATCTCCTGCAGCTCCGCGACCGTGGCGCGGACATTGCGCGAGATGTCGAGCGTGTTGCTCGTCGCCTGGCGGATGATCCCGATGCCGATGCCGGCCTGGCCATTGGCGCGCAGCATGCTCTCGCCCGGTGCCGGGCCGAGCGACACGCTTGCCACATCGCCGAGATCGACATCGTCGGTCAGCTCGAGCGCCTCGAACTCCTCGGCGGTGCTGATCGCGGCGGTGGTGCGCACCTGGATGCTCTGGCTGTCGCTCGACAGCGCGCCCGCAGGCGCATCAAAGGCGACATCGTCGAGCGCCGCGCTCAGATCGGCGAGGGTCAGCCCCCGGCTCGCGAGCTCGAGCATGTCCACATCGACCCGGAAGACCGGCTCGCGATTGCCGTAGACCTGTAGATCGGCGACCCCGTCCGCCGAGATCAGCCGGTCCTCGACGAGATCCTCGACGAGACGGGTGAGATCCTCGGCGGGGCGCTGATCGGAGGTGATGGCGATGCGCATCACCGCGTCCGAATCGGCATCGGCCTTGACGATGCTCGGGTCGTCGGCGTCGTCGGGCAGATCGCCTGCAACCCGCGCGATGCTGTCGCGCATGTCGTTCGCGGCGGCGTCGAGATCGACGGAGTCGGCGAACTCCACGACGATCCGGCTGCGCCCGAAGCGCGAGCTCGACGAGATCGACTCGACCCCCGAAACCCGCCCCGCCGCGCTTTCGATCCGGGCGGTGACCTCGCGGTCGATGGTTTCCGGCGCGGCGCCGGCGAACTGCGTTGTCACGGTGACGACGGGACGGTCGACATTGGGCAGCTCGCGCACCTCGACGCCGACGATCCCGGCCACCCCCGCGATCACGATCAGCGCGCTGAGCACGAAGGCGAGCACCGGGCGGCGCACGAAGAGCGCGGTGCCCGAGCCGGCCGAGCCGCGCTCCTCGGTGTGGTCGTTGTCGTAGCTCATCGCCCGCCCCCGTCAGCTTTCCGAGGCGACATCGTCGGCCTCGACCTGCTCGGGCGCGGCGCCCTCGACGCGCACCTCGGCGCCGGGGCGCAGCATCTGCACGCCTTCGGTCACGACCTCTTCACCGGCCTCGAGCCCCGCCTCGACGAGCACCACGTCGCTGCGCCGCTGCACTATGGCGACATCGACGCGCTCGACCGCACCGTCGCGTACCGCCCAGACATAGGCGCCGTCGCTGCTCCACTGGATCGCGAGCGGCGGCACGCCCGGATGGCCGTCGCCGTCGAATTCGAGTTCGACGGAAAACGCCATGCCCGCGCGCAGCGTGTCGTCGGGGTTTTCGATCTCGGCCTCGACCTGCAGGGTGCGGCTGGTCGGGTCGACGCGATTGTCGAGCGCGCTGACGCGGCCGGCATATTCCGTCGCCGGGCGCGAGAGCGGATAGGCGCGCACATGCTGATCCGTGTCGATGAGCCCGACGAAGCGCTCGGGCACGCGAAACTCCACCAGAAGCTGCTCGCGGTCGTCGATCCGGGTGATTTCGGTGGTATCGCTGACGCGCTCGCCGATCTCGGCCTTCATGAGCCCGACCGAGCCCGCGATCGGGGCCACGA
>PUKW01000309.1 GCA_003550665.1 Paracoccaceae bacterium
GTACTGCTTCAATACATATTGCGCTTGGTGCTGGTGAGTTTGAACCGGGGGGAGAAGTAATTACCAGCCCGGTGACAGATCCGGGGGCAGTCCAGCCGATTCTGGTCCAGAACCTGGTCCCGGTTTTTGCGGATGTGGACCCGGAGACAGTAACCCTGGATCCTCTATCTGTGGAAGAAAGGATTACTGATAATACCCAGGCAATAATTGTTACCCATCTTTCGGGGATCCCGGCAGATATGGATGCCATAATGGAGATTGCCGAACCCCGTGATATTATGGTTATTGAAGACTGCGCCCAGGCTCACGGTGCGGTCTATAAAGGAAGACTGGTGGGAGGTATAGGCGATTTCGGCTGTTTCAGCCTTATGCAGGGTAAACATATCACTACTGCCGGTCAGGGCGGTATGACTATAACTTCTGATGAGGAGCTATACTGGAATGCCTACCGTTTTGCTGACCGGGGAAAACCCTTCGGGCTGGAAACATCGGGCAATGTTACATTGGGTGTTAACTACCGAATGACCTCGATCCAGGCTGCCATGGGTAGAAACCAGCTCAAAAAACTCGCCGGTATTGCCACGAAGCGCTATGAACTGGCAGAGCAGCTCCGGGATGCACTCTCGGACTGTGTTTCGGTACAGGTGCCCACAAACCCACCAAAGACCAGACCCAGCTACTGGGTTGTGCCGGTAATGATCAACGATACGAGACTTTCTGTTAGCTGTGCCCAGTTCAGCAGGGCAGTTGGGGCAGAAGGGGTACCCGCAAGCACAGGTTATGCCGGTCTGATAATATATAAGTACCCCTTTATTGCCGAAAAGCGGACCTACGGTCGATCTGGATGCCCCTGGTCGTGCTCTCGCGGTCGAGAGATAGATTATGAGGGCAGTTGTCCCACCGCAGAGAAGGCGGTGCAGCGGATGCTGAGAGTTTCACTCCATGAGGGCTGTGGAGATAAGGAAGTACAGAATGTGGCTGAGGCAATTAAGAAGGTAGAGAGGGTCTACCTGAAATAGTAATTTGGTATATTGTCTTATGCAAAAACTTTTAAAAAGGTGGTCGAAGATGTCCAATAAACTACATATTTCCGGGCTGATAATTCTGACCCTGTTATTTCTTGTTTTTTCTGTTCCCCTGGTATCAGCAAGCGAACAACCCTGGGAGGAATATGACTTCGGGGGAAGAACGATAACGATTTCCAACATATATCCCGAAGCAACCCCGATCGGTCCCAGGGGTGATTTTGACTGGTATGATCCAGATCCCCGCCTGCAGGCTCATATCGAAGAGATCGAAGAGAAGTTTAACTGTAAGATCGAGCATGTTGAACCATCGTGTTGGGTCGAGAGCCAGGATGTATTGAGAACTTCGGTGCTTGCAGGAGATGTTCCCTACCATATCGGTTCAAATACCATGCGCCAGGGTGTGCTTCCTCCTTTGATCCTGGACGGCTATCTGACGCCGCTTACCGACTATATTGAAGATGACTACTGGGAAAGAATGCCTCCCGAGTCCCATGCGGCCCGTGAAGAGACGAGGTTTCTTGGTGAATATTATACTTTCCCCAAAATGCACGGTCCTCCCGGTCCGGCTGTAGGTAATCCCTCGGGCCTGATTTATAACCGGACCATGCTTGAAGAAGAGGGCCTGCCTGATCCCCATGATCTGTGGGATGCGGGTGAGTGGACCTGGGACGTCTTTCGGGACATGTGCCAGCAGGTTACTCGTGATACCTCAGGGGATGGGGAGATAGACCAGTATGGTCTTAATATGCCCTATGGTTACTCCTGGGCAGCTTCTAACTACGGTGATTTTGCGCGGGAAGAGGATGGGAGGATTACGCTTACCCTTGATGACCCCCGGATCATAGAGTCCTACGAATTCCTGCAGGAGCTCAGGGACCAAGATCTGATAATGGACTGGGGTCACACAGAAGAACAGCATGCGTTCATCAACATGTATATACACGAACTCCGCAACTGGCATGACTGGGGTCTATTGGGTGATGAAATCCATGATGAGTACGGGCTGGTATCTTTCCCGATGGGTCCCCAGGCTGATGACTATGTCTCCCCCGTATATATTCCTTCGGGTGGCAATTTTATACCGGTTACTGTTGATGAAGATCCCCGTGCCCTGATCGAGCTTGCCGGTGCCCTGCAGAAGGTTATTGAACCCTATCTTGATGTTGAAGAATGGCGTGAAGAATTCTGGCACCAGAACTCGATGGCCCTGGCCGAGAGAAAGAGCCTCGAGATCTGGGAGTGGATGTTTCTGAATATCGAGATGATCCCCGATGCAGTTGTAAGAGAGTCCCTGGACAGGGTTGAGGCCCCGGCAGTAGAGTCAGCCGGACAGATCTATGAGATTACCCAGGAAGGCAGGTCGGCTGCAACAGTGCTTTCTGAAATACAGGGCCAGGCCCAGAGTATACTCGATGAACTCCTGGACCAGTAGGGAAAGAATATAAACGACATGCCCGGTACTTAATTCGTGATCTTCCTGGCACCCCCATGAGTGCTCTCGGCTAAACCTAGGAAATTCCAGCGATGATGCTTAAAGCGAAAACCTAAGAGCAGACTGAACCTTGAAAACCTCATAACCAGTCAGATTTTCCCAGCAAGCAGCCTAAAAAAGGGCGCACTACCCCCTGGGAGTTGAAGCGTAATTTTAAAAACCAGTCAAATGAAGCGGCTTGTGGCCACCAGGATGAAAGCCAATCCTGGGCATCAGTATCCATATCTTGAATCCAGGCATCAGCATGCAAAGCCGCATCGCGCAGGACAGTACGAATCAGCCAACGTGATTTAGAGCGCACCCGATCTGCTTCGAGGTTGTAATCCCTTTTCACCCTTTTGTTACGCCGTTCA
>PUKW01000360.1 GCA_003550665.1 Paracoccaceae bacterium
CCTGCTCCTGGTCCTGCTGCTCGACCTGCTCCTGGTCCTGCTGCTCGGCCTGCTCCTGGTCCTGCTGCTCGGCCTGCTCCTGGTCCTGCTGCTCGGCCTGCTCCTGGTCCTGCACCTCGACCTGCTCCTGGTCCTGCTGCTGGTCGGAGCGCATCGCGAAGCCGGCGCGCAGCTGGTCGTCATCCCATTCGGGAAGGTTCTCGAGCTCCTCCTCCGACATCGCGATGACGACATCGAAATCGTCGATGTCATCCGCGTCGCCGTCCTGGGTCACGAAGTGCAGGTCGTCGATATCCACCAGCACCGTGGTGGCGCCGATACCGAGGAAGCCGCCGATATCGAGCAGGACGCCGCGGATCTCGCCGTCCATGGTCATCACGATCTCGTCGACGGAGCCGACATTCTCCCAGTCGTCGCGCTGCGCACGGAACGTGTCCGAACTTGTCCAGCGCATCCGGTCGCGGTCCGCGTCGGTCATCCCGTTCGCGTCCATCTCGGAATCGCCGCGCTCACCGATCGCGCGGGCATCCTCCGCGTCGAGGGTGTAGAGGGTCTTGCCGGTCAGGTCGCTGGCAAAGAATGCGGGCACGGCCGACTGCGAACCGTCCTGTTCGGACATGTCGTCGGAACCGGTCTGCGCCATGGCGCCGAACGCGGTCGCGGAGGTCAAGGCGGTCGTAAGCAAGAGGTGTTTCATGGGTATTCTCCATCGGGCTTGGCAGCGCCGGGTTTCCGGGTGCTTGGACTATCAATGCGCCAGTCTGATTTTCGTTCCGTGCGGCGCAATCTTTATGCGGGGAGGCAATTGCAGGCGCCGCAAAGCGACCAGGCATCTTGCCGGTCATCGACGATAGCGGTTTGGCGAAACCGCCGCACGGGGTGGTCTCGGGTGCTTGCCCGCTGTCGCAGAAGGCGCAGATCGGCGGCGGCGCGAGCGCCCGCCCGGCGCGTGGGTCGTGACTCACGGATGCTTCGGGTATCGTTGAAGCGGCCGCAAACGCGTGTTCGGCCGCTTCGCCATTCATCGGGTCAGCGCGGCGGGATCAGACCTTCTTGGCCCAATCGTCCACCTGCTTTTCGGCCGCATCCTTGGTAAGGCCGTATTTCTCCTGCACCTTGCCGACGAGTTTCTCGCGTTCGCCGTCGACCTGCTGCAGCTCGTCATCGGTCAGCTTGCCCCATTGCGCCTTGGCGCTGCCGGTGGCCTGCTTCCACTTTCCCTTGATGTTGTCCCAGCTCATGAGAGCCTCCATTGCGTGTTGGATGAGACAGGGAGAACGTCGACGGCGTCGATTGGTTCCCGACCCTGCCGACCCGGCGTCGCGATGCGGGTGCTCGCGATGTCGATGGTGTTGACCATGTGGATGCGCAGCTCGGTCTTCTTCGAGCTCGCCTAAGTGATCGGCGTGCTGCCCGCGATCCCGGTCTTCATCCTGGTCTACATGCTGACGGCCGGCGAGCCCTGGCGCATGGCCCTGCCCGTGGCGGCAGCGACCGCGACCGCCGCGTATCCGCTCTTCACGCAGCTGCTCTCGCTGGGCTGGCCGCAACCGATGCATGACCTGCTCGGCTGGCTCTTCTGACGCGGCGAGCAGGCGGCAATCGGCGCGGTGGTCGCGCGCCGATGCCTCTTGCCCTGCCCCGCTAGAAGCTGCCCCGACGCGCCCCGCGGCACCTCACCCGGCCGGCCTTGTGCGGCCGCGCCAGTGCTCAGCGCTTGGTGCGCCAGCTGTCGGCGTAGTTCTCCCGCACCTCGCGGGCGTATGGTGTGGGGCCGACCCCCGAAGCCCGGCGCGCAGAATGACCCGCTGGGGCATCTGCGCGTGACGAAGATCATCGAAGAACGGCAACGGCCCTGCCAGGCAGCGCGCAGGCTCAGGGCGCGCCGGACCGGTTCCCAGGCTTGCGCAACATGCGTCGCGCCCGAACCGGCCGTTTCACGAACCTCGGAACCTGTCGGGGGCTCGCCGGTTGAACGGGTAACGGGGCAAGTGCCCCGGCACCCCGTAGGAGACCGCACATGCTTGCCTGGGCCCTGACCTTCCTGATTGTCGCCCTGATCTCTGCCGCGCTCGGCTTTACCGGCATCGCCGGTGCCTCGGCCGGAATCGCCCAGATCCTGTTCTTCATCTTCATCGTACTGTTCGCGGTGACGATGATCGCCCGGGCGGTGCGCAAGACCCCGTCCGTCTGACGCAGGATGCGCCCGCGCGACGCACCGCCTCGCACCCGCGCCGGCGGTTATCGCAGCCGTGGGCGCGCCGGTGCTTCATCCGGGCCGCGTGGGTCGCAGGATCCCGCCGGCGGCTCTGGCGCCCGGCGTTGCAGCCGCATGAAGATCTCGGCGCACAGCAGCAGCATGAGGATCTCGCGGCACATCTGATCGAGCATGCCGCGCCGCTCGACGCTCGCCGAGGCGGCGACGGCCGCCTTGAAATCCCGCAGCAATCGCCTCTCGCCGATCACGAGCGCATTCATGGCGTCCGACCCGGCATCGTCGAAGCGGCACCACTGTTCGATGACGGCGGGGGTCCCGCGTGCATCTGCGGACGCGGCCGCCTGCGCTGCTGCGCCCAGATCACGCAGCATGGACAGCACCCGCCCGGCCTGCCGCTGGTGCAGGCCGCGCATTTCCCACGCGATGCCTGTAAAGCGCGGATCGCTGTTCTCGACCACGGTGGTGCAGCCTGCGCGGATGTCCCCGAGCCGGGCGTGCAGATCGCGCAGGGTCGCGATTTCCGCGGCGCGGCGCGGCGCCGGCTCGCCCCTGTGCGGGTGATCGCAGCCCGGCGGCATCGAAAGATCGGTCATCGGTCGTCTCCTGCGGGGCGTCTCGGCTGCCGGGTGAATGCGACAGCGCCCGGTTCGTTCCGCGGATTGCGCCACGCCGGCGGTCCCGTGTTGCTCGCCCGGCCGCTACGGTCGGCGTGATCCGGCGTGGCGCCCGGCGCATCATGATCCGGCCATGAAAGTCCGCAACCACCCGGACGGCAGGACCGCGGCGGACACGCTCGCAAGCGCATGCGCCGCCTCAGAGAAGCTGCATCCCGGCGAGCACGCGTCGCGCCGCGGCAAGCTGTGCGGCGGGCAGATCGACCCTGATCTACCCGAAAAGGTCCGAGGCGTCGGCCGCGATCCCGCCCGCGCGCAGCGCGCGCTTGATATCCGCGGCGACCGCTTCGGGTTGCCGACAGTCAAGCTCCTCGGGCAAGGAGTCGTAACCGATGCGAATGGTGGTAAGCGCCATACTCGATACTCCGCAAGACATACTGTTCCGACAACCGGAGTAGCGCCGAAACGGTTCCGGGAATCTTTCAGCCTCTGCCGCCCGGCCGGCGCGTCGCGGTCGCGACAGCCACGCCGCATCGCACCGGGCGGTTCCGGGACCTGCCCGATCCTCAGCCCGACGCGACGTTGTCGGCCATCACCGCCCCCCGTGAGCCGATGGGGCGATCGAGGCCAATGGTCGAGTCCGCGGCCGTCTGGTGCTCGGCCTCGGCATTGATCTCGGCGCCGACGATCACGACGATCGCCGCCAGCCACAGCCAGAGCATCACCGCGACCACCGCGCCCAGCGAGCCATAGGTTTCGCCGAAATCCGCGAACCGCGCGGCAAACACGGAAAACGCCCACGACACCGCGATCAGGCCGAGCGCCGCGCCCCCCGCGCCGGGCGTGATCCAGCGCCATTTCGCCCCCCGCCTGTCGGGGCCGAAACGGTAAAGCACCGCCAGGACCAGCGTCAGCAGGGCCGCCATGACGGGCCACCGCCCCCAGAGCAGGAGCGCGTCCCGCAATTCCCCGCCGGGAAAGAAGGCCACCGCCGCGGGCAGGAGCGCGCTCAGCGCGATGAGGATGGCGACCATCGCCATGGCGCCGAAGGTCATGGACATGGCGGTCAGGTTGCGCAGGATGAAGCCGCGGCTCTCGCTTTCGGCATAGGCGACATTCATCGCCTCGATCAGCCCCTTGACCCCGTTATTCGCGCTCCAGAAGGCGATCAGGAGCGCGACGCCGGAGGCCAGCGTGAGCCGGCCCGGCTCGATGGCCATCAGGCGGTCGAGCTGCTCCGACACCAGCGACAGCGCTTCGGGGGGCACGACGCCCTCCAGCCCCCTGAGCTGTGCCGCAACCGCGCCTTGATCGGCCAGCCGCCCGAAGAGCGTGACGAAGGCGGTGATCAACGGAAACAGCGACAGGATGGCATAGAAGGTCACGCCGGCCGCGACGATCAGAATGCGGTCGCGCTCGAACGCCGCGGTCAGGCGCCAGAATATCTCGCGCCAGCCCCGCGGCGGGACATCGGCGGGCGAACCCGCATTGCGGCCCGACGCGGTTGCTTCGGCCGAGTAATCGATGCGGCCGTCGGCGTGGACGCGCACGCCGCCGCCGTAATCGCGCGTGCGCAACCTGTGCCGCATGTCGCGCCGCTCGGCGCGCGCCACGAGCGCCAGAAGCACGCCGATACCGGCCAGTACTGCGCCCGTCGCCAGCAACGACGGCGCGCCATCCCCCCCGTCGCGGGGCGTTGCTGGCCGGCGCGTCTCATCCGCTCGCTGCGTGTGCATGTGTCCGGCCTCACCCTGAGCCTTCCGGTGTAAATGCGCAGTCCCAAGAATCGGTTCCCGCGCCGGGACAGCAGCGCCCGCGCGGGGTGCGCGCAGGGGCGGAACCGAAAAGCAGGGCGGCGCATTCCCCTTGGAGCCGAAACGATTTCGAGGATGGGCCGATGCCGAACTCCGACACCAGCAAACGCGACACCACCGCCGACAAGGCGCTTTCCGCCGGCAAGGACGCGGCGAGCAAGGCCGCGGCCGAGGCCGTCGACCACGCCGAACAGGCTGCCGCGGACGCTGCGCAGGCCACCGATCAGAGCTATGAGGAGCTGCGCGCACAGGTGGAGACACTCAAGCAGGACCTGGTCGGGTTGGCGGACGCCGCGCGCTCGGCCGGGGCACAGACCGCGCGCCAGGCCTATGGCGGGGCGCGGCGGGCGAGCCGCAAGGCGGCGGCGGCAGCCGAGGACGGCTACGATTTCGCCGGCGAACGGCTCGACGACGCCTTCACCGAGGCCGAGGACTTCGTGCGCGAGCGTCCGGCCGTTGCCATGGGCCTCGCAGCCAGCGCGGGGTTCCTTCTGGCCATGTCGCTCCTGCGCCGCTGATGCGGACTCTGGTCAGCCAGATCCGCCACAAGGCCCGGTGGCATGCCCGGCAGACGGTCATGCTCTCGGTCGGCGTCGTGCTGATGGCCATCGGCGGCGGCTTCGTCGTGGCCGCCGCCTGGATCGGCCTTGTGCCGCTCCTCGGTGTCCTGGGGACCGCGCTGGTGCTCGCTGCCGTGTTCGTTGGCGCCGGCCTGATCGTCCTCGCCCTGCGCAGCGCGCGGCCCGAACCCCGGATCGCCGGGGTCGACGAGCGGTTGCGCCGGATGTCCGGGGGAGACGATCTGTTCCGTCCGGGCGGAGAATTCCCGCCGGTGATGGAGGCCTTCCTGTTCGGTGTCACCGTCTACCTGAAGAACCGGAACCGCAAGCGCTGACGCGCACCGCGCCGCGTGCGCGGGGCTCGCCGCGATGCGGGGTCGAACCAAGCGAGCGAAGGAGAGGACCCCATGCGCGCCCTGAAATGGACAATCATCATCACCCTGGTCGTGCTGCTGGGGTCGGTGCTGCACTACACGCTGCCGCGCCACGAGGTGGTTCGCATCGTCGGCGTGACGGAGCGGCTCGAGACGCTGGGCTGGAACAGCTTTTTCTATGCCCGCACCCCGTCCGGACAGGGCGCGGGCGACGCCCGCGACGTCCGTCTGATCGAGACGGTGCGTCCGCAGGGCGACGAGCTCGTGCTGCGCAACGAGGACACCGGGTGGATCTGGCCGCCGCATCTGAAGTTCGACTCGGCCGACATGCAGGCCCGCGCGCGTGACCAGGTCTCGACATCGGACGACCCGGTCTGGGTGGCGGTGTCGTATTACGGCCTGCGCAGCCTGTATCTTTCGATCTATCCGAACGTGCTGCAGGTCAAGCCCGCCGACGGGCCCGACATGCGGCTCGTTCCCTGGACGCGGATCATCTTCTTCACCGTGCTGTTTGGCGGGGCGGTGTGGGTCTGGTTCATGCTGAGCCGGCGGCGCCACGCGACCCGCGATGACCACGACGCCGACGATATCGGCGCCGACGCCGTCTCCGGCGCGGCGCCCCCGCCGCCGGGCGACGAGCGAAGCCGGTTCGGACGATTCCTGCAGCGCATGGACGGCGACTGATCCTGCGCAGGCTGACCAAAGCGGCCGCACAATGGCATTGTGCGGCCGCCTTCGGTTTAACATGTCGCTCTGGCTCAGCCGGTGTGGTGCGGCATCGCCTTGAGCTTGTCCTTGGTCGTGTCGAGGTGCACGCGCATGTCGAGCCCGTTGGTCTCGCGCAGGACGGTCAGCGCGCTGAACGGCAGCAGAACCGAATGCGCGCCCATGCCGAGAAATCCCCCGACATCGATCACCGCATCGGTGATCTTTCCGCTGGTCCCGACATTGAGTGACTTGACGGTTCCGATCGTCTCGTCTTCGCGTCCATAGACGGTCGCGCCTTCGACATCGGCCGTCTTGAGGTCGTTGGTCTCCGCCCGGTCGTAGCCGTTGCGAACGAAGCCGAAGGCGCCGCCAACGCCGGGCCCGTGCGGGGTCGTCGTCTCATGTGTCATGAAAGTCTCCTTGATCCCGCGTGACGGGATCTCTGGCAACAGGTGCCCCCTGCAAGGTCGTGAAGGTAACCGGACGTGGCGTTGCCCCGCCTGTCGTGTGGTGCGGGGTCGCGTCTAGCGCGTCCGGTCACATGCAGGGAACCCGCGACGGGCCCGGGCGTTCCGCCGTGATCGCGCTCAGCGCTTCGCCATGAAGAACCGGACCATGTGCGCCGAGGCATCGGGCCCCTTTCGGTCGGTGAAGGATCCCGCCGCGCGCCCGCCGGACCAGGCGTGCCCCGCCCCGTCGACCATCCAGTGCTCGATCAGCGTCGCGCCGTCGGCGCCGGCATATTCACTTCGGGCATAGTCGCGCCCGCCCGCCGAGTGGTTGCCGATCCGGGTCGGCACCGCGTCCTCGCCCAGCACCGCCACGACGATCATCGCGGAATTGGACGGATGGACCGTGCTGTCGGCGGCACCCTGAAAGATGATCCGCCGGACCGGGTGCGCGCGCGCGGCGACGGATGGCATGTTGACCTTGTAGGCCGAGCCGCTGCGCATCACCGACATCGCCGAGATCAGATTGCGCGCCGAACCGCGCGCGAGGCCAGAGTGAACCCCCGCCGCCGCATAGACATCCGGGTAGAGGTCCGCCAGGATCACCGCCATGGCGCCCCCGGCCGAGAGCCCGGCCACGAAGACGTCGTCGCGGCCGAGGCCGAGCTCACGCGTCAGCTTTCGCGTCAGCGAGGCGAGGATGGCAGGCTCGCCGGCGCAGCGCGCCTGATGTCGCGACTGGAACCAGTTCCAGCAGGATGCCGAGTTGATGCGCCCTTTGAGCTGCGCCGGATAAGCAACGGCGAGACCATGCTTTTCGGCGACAGCGTTCATATGCGTGCCGATGGCAAAATCGTCCGGCGTCTGCGAGCAGCCGTGCAGCATGAGGATCAGCCCATTCGGCCGTGTCGGCCGGCTGGCGGGCAGGTAGAGCTTGAATCGCCGCGATCCCGCGGCGCAGTGATGGGTTCGGGCCAAATACTGCGCGCCGACCGGAATGCGTGGCTTGGCCGGGTGGCCGGGCAGCGGCGTCGTCACATCGGGAATGCGCAATTGCCGCCGCGCGATCGCGGGCGTCTCGACGAGCTTTGGTGCCGCCGCCTTGCGCGGCTTCGCCGATCCGCGCTTGAGCGTGGTCAGCGCGGGTGCGGCCAGAAAGCCGGTCATTGCCTTCATGAACCTGCGGGTCGCCTTGCCCCGCTTGGGGGGGCGCATCAGGCGACTTGCCCGGCGCATCGAGGCCGCGTATTTTTGTAACATGCTCGTTTCCTCGAAGGTTCCAGGCCAGACGGCGCGCTCGAAGGCAACGCGCTGGCGGGGTGAGTCCGGCTGAATACGTCGTTGTAATGGGCGTCGCGATCACATCGCGGACTCCGCGCGCCCGGCGGTCCGCGATCGCGCCATCACGTCTAGTGGCGATGCGCGCGTCTTGCGTTTGCGTCGCCTGTTTCCTGCCTGTCGTTTCGCGTTCGCAAGATGTGTCTGCCTCTCTGGTCGCGGCTGCGTGTGAACCGGAAACCGGCGAAAGGGCAATTACGTTCCATCACGCTTCGATGCCGCCGCACTTTCCGCGACCGGCCCCTATCGCGCGGCGCGTGCCGCAGCGCCTGGTCAGCCGCGAGGCGCGGATTATCGCCGCAGGATCGGGCTGTGCGACTGATCTGCATCAGCCCGCTGCGCCGTGAGCGCCTATATCCTCCAGGACCCGTCGTCGGTTCGACCGGACGCGAGAATGCCGGCCGCGCGGCCCCGCCGGGAAACCCAGGAGTTCAGCATGTCGCAGACCGCCACCCCATGGCCTGACGGCCCCGAATTCGATCTGTTTCTGCGCGCACCGGTCGGCGAGGACCGCAACGGTGCGGTGGTGACCGTCTTCTCGACGCTTGCGCGGCTCGATCTCGATCCGCGCAAGGAGGCCTCCGACCTTGCGGCGCTGCCGAACGATGCGGCGCTGCTCCGGCTGGATTCGCTGCTGGGACGTTTCGTCGACGTGCCCACGCTCGGCGAGCGGCACCACGCCGTTGCGCAAGGGCTCATCCTGTTGCTGCCACACCGGCGCACCTCCCTGGGTGCCAGCCGGCCGGGCGCGCGCCCTCCGGATGTCCGCACGGCAGTGATGCCGATTCTGTGGACGGTCGCGCTTGTGATCCTCATCGGGCAGCTGATCCTCGCGGCTTCGGTCGGCCCCGGCGAATGAGCCCCGTCGCCCGCGCGCAACGCCGCTGCGGCACGCGCCCGAAATCGCGCCGATCCTAACCTGGATCAGTGCGGGCGCGGGCCCGAATCGGCACATTGAGGGGACGCCCGGCAATGTTTGGGGGCGCGTATGTGTCCGAGCAACTCGAAGCGCGCGGGGCGTAACGAGATCGCGATCTGGTATTGCCCGCGCGCTTCGAGGTTTCGGACGCTCGATGAAAAGACCCGTTTCATGACCCGCGATCCATGCCAATCCGCCCGCGGCGCGGAAACCCGGACCGATGCGCGCGCCGCCGATGACACCGCGCCCCGGGGGCGCGGGATCGACGCGCCACAGCGGCAGTCCCCTCACCCGAAAGGTCCACCCCATGGCCGGCACGATTCTCATCGTGATCCTGATCCTGCTGATTGTCGGCACATTGCCGACCTGGGGACACAGCCGCTCCTGGGGCTACGGGCCCAGCGGCGCCATCGGTGTCGTCGTCGTGATCGTGCTGATGATGATGCTGACCGGCATGGTTTGACCGGCCGGTTCGCCGCGCCCGGACCCGCCGCCGCACCTCACAGGTGGCGCACGGAGTTGCCGCCATCGAGGATGCCATGGATCAGCGCGGCGACCGCCGCGTGCAGCGCGGCCTTGGGATCGTCCTGCGCCACATTCACATGCGCCGCGGCGGCGTCCTCGAGGATGCCGAGGATTTCAGCCTCGGGCAGGACCTTCCTGTCGTTGAGGGCCAGCAGGAGCGACTCGCAGATCGCGAGCGCGGCCGTGCCGGAGACGTCGTTGAGTGGGGCCATGTCGGGGCTGCTTTCTGCTGAGTTTGCGTCACGCAGGGCGTGACTCGCATCGTTATGATGGCAGAACATTTCCATGATATACTGATACAGAGCAGGATGGAGCGGTCTTATTCGCGGCAGGGTCACACAATGCGGATGGCCGGCTCGATGACCGCGCTCGACACCGGCGGGGAACCCCATGCAGATTGCTGACAGCCCTCTCGCGCGAAAGCTCGGCTCCTTCGTGCGGCTCGACGAAACCGAGCTGGCGACGCTGGAAAACCTGCACAACCGCCGGCGCCGATACGTGGCCGCGCGCGACGTGGTGTATGAGGGGCAGCGCGATCAATCGGCCTTCATCCTGGCCAAGGGCTGGGTCGCGTCCTACAAGCTGCTGCCGGACGGCACGCGCCAGATCGTGGACTTCCAGATCCCGGGCGATTTCCTCGGCCTGCGCAGCGTCCTGCTGCGCACCTCCGACCACAACATCGAACCGGTCACGAAGATCGAGGCGTCGGAGGTCCACAAGGAAGACCTGCTCGACGCGTTCCAGCGCACGCCGCGCCTCGGGGCCGCGGTCCTGTGGGCGGCATCGCGCGACGAGGCGATGGTGGTGGAGCATCTGATCAATCTCGGCCGCCGCACCGGCGAGGAGCGCATGGCGCATTTCCTGCTGGAGCTGGGCGCGCGGCTCAGTCTCGTGGGGCTGGGGGACCGGACGGGCTACGACTGCCCGCTGTCGCAGCATCTTCTCGCCGATGCGCTGGGGCTCAGCGCCGTGCATGTGAACCGGGTGCTACGGCGCCTGCGCGAGCAGGGGCTCGTCACCTTCCAGAAGGGTCGGGTGACCTTCGACGATTTCGACGGCCTCGTCGCCCTCTCGGAGTTCGACGCGGCCTATCTCGATCAGAACGGGCCGTTATTGCCGTAGAGCGCGTCGCGTTCATCCGCATTCACGCGACGCGCTCTGACCTTCTGAATTCGCATGCTCAAAGAGCGCAAGACCGGTCCCCACTTCTGCGCAACATGCTCTAGACGGACCGGCGGGCCGCATCCGCGCCGTCCGCCCCCGACGCCTGCCGCGGCACCGCACCGCCCCTGATCGGCGTCGTGCGCAGGCCGCGCCGCCATTTCACGAGGGGGACGCGATCGCGCCATCCTGCGGGTGTTCATCTCCCGGCGCGGAGGCCGGCGCAGCGCGGCGCGGATCCGCGGCAGCGGGGGTGCGCCTGACGCCGGGCTGGTCCTCCAGAAGGATCACGCACAGAGCCTTGCGCGCGCGCGACACCCGGCTCTTGACGGTGCCGTTGGCACAGCCGAGCCGCTCCGCGGCCTCCGCGGTGGAGAACCCCTCCGCGCCCACCAGCGTCAGCGCCGCGCGCTGCCACGGCGGCAGCGTCGTCATCGCCGCCAGAAGTTCGGACAGCGCGACCCTGTGCTCCTGAGGCGGCGGATCCGACAGTCCGGCCGTGAGCACACCGTCGGCATCCTCGATCTCCCAGCGGCGTTTGCGAATGTCGTTGAGAAAGGTGTTGCGCAGGATGGTATTAAGCCACGCGCGCAGATTCGTGCCGGGGGTGAAGCGATCGCGGTTGGCCCAGGCCTTGGCGAGCGTCTCCTGTACCAGGTCCTGTGCGGCATGCTCGTCGCGGGACAGGCGCAGCGCATAGCGGTGCAGTCCCCGGGTCTCCTGCCAGAGCTGGGCGTGGAACGGGTGCGCGGCGGGCGCGGGATGCGTCGGTCGGACTGCATTGTCTGCACACTCCGCCCCCAGAACGGTAAGATCGTGATACATATACTGAACTCCTCGGACAGGCTGTTGCGCAGACTAGGCGGCCAACAGGGTCGTTCGGCTAACCTGCATTAACCTTATGTTCACGTTTCCGGAGCGACAGGCCCTCTCGCGCGGTGAACCGCCTGCGACGGCGCCCATGGGGGAACGCAACACCCGCGCGCGCGTTCCAAGTGTCCCGGACACGAGAACAAGGCGCGCTCATGACCCCCGAGCGAGATCCATCACCGACCGCCGCATCAGCCCCGCCGGGGTGGTTTGCCCGCATGGACCGCGGGGCCGTTCAGATCATGATGCTCGGCGCTATCGCCATCATGCTCGTCGTCGGGGCGCTCGATCATGCGAGCGCGATCGCCGTGCCCACGGTCCTGGCCGTTCTGGCCGCTATCGCGCTCGCGCCGCTTGCACGCCGCATCGAGAGCATGCGGATACCGCCGTCGCTGGCCGCGGCCGTGATCGTCGCCGGGATCCTCGTCTCCTCCGCGGCAACGATCTACGCGCTCCTGCCTTCGGCCGAGGCGTGGAACGCGCGCGCACCCGAAGTGCTGCGCCAGATCGAGAGCCGCGCCCGCCAGATCAGCGACGGGCTTTCCGACGCGTTCAACACCATTTCAGAGTCCGATCAGGTGCCGGACGATCCGCCCGACACATCCGCCCCGGCGGCGCCAGCATCGACATCACAGCCGGACGCGGCCGTCGCCTCCGAAGAGTCGGAAGCGGAGGAGGAGAACGACGAAGACGCGGACGAAGACGAGGACGGCGATGATGCGATCGGCCAGTTGATGGAAGGCGGCCAGCGGCTGGCCGCGGATTGGGCGATCAGCGCACCGCTCATCGTGGGCGGTGCGGTCTATTGGGCGGTGCTGACCTTCTTTCTGCTGCGTGACCGCGCGATGCTGGGCCGCACGATGATGGGGCTCGGCGCGGGGTTCTCGGCGCGGCGCGCATTGGGGCGTGCGATCAAGGACGTCCAGAGCGACGTCGCGCGCTACCTGCTGGCGATCTCGCTGATCAATTTCGGGCTCGGGGTCTGCGTGGCGGGCGCGTTCTACCTGCTCGGGGTGCCGAATGCCGCGCTCTGGGGGGCTGCGGCGGGGCTGTTGAACTTCATGCCCTTCATCGGCGCCGCGATCATGGCGCTGGTGACGCTGGGCGTGGGCATCGTGTCGTTCGAGGACCCGCTCATCGCCTTTGCGCCGCTTGTCGTGGTGGTCGTCCTGAGCACGATCGAGGGGCAGATCGTGACGCCCGTGATCCTCGGGGCGCGGATGCGCATGCCAACCATCGGCATCTTCGTCGCGATCGCCTTCGGGGCCTGGCTCTGGGGCGCGGTGGGCGCATTGGTCGCGACACCGACGCTGATCGTGGCCAGCGCCTTCGTCACAAGGCTGAACGCCGCCCGATGGGTGATCCCGCGCGCGGCGCGCGATTCCCCGCGGCGACGGCACGGATAACGTCCCCGCTTACTGGTGAGCATGCTCGAGCGCGCGTGCCGGGGCGGCCGCCGCATCGGCGACGGTGTCGGCCGCC
>PUKW01000355.1 GCA_003550665.1 Paracoccaceae bacterium
CGCGCCACCGCGCCGGGCACCGTCTCGGAGAGCACGCGCGCGCCCTGGCTGCCGCCGATCACCAGCAGGTGCATCGGGTAGTCGCCGGGCGGGATGTAGCCCGCACCGGCGCGCTCATGGATCGCCGCGCGCACCGGGTTGCCGATGTCATGGGCGGGGGTGCCGGCAGGAAAGGCCGCGGGCCAGGTGCCGCAGGCCACCGCATCGACCCGGCGCGCAAAGAGGCGATTGACCTGCCCCGGAACGCCATTGGCCTCGTGGATCAGCCGCGGCAGGCGCAGCATCCACGCCGCCACCAGCGCCGGCACCGACGGATAGCCGCCGAACCCGATCACCGCGGCCGGCCGCGACCGCCGCAGCGCCAGCACCGCCGCGCCGATCCCCGCCACGAGCCGCAGCGGCACCGCCGCCCGCGCCAGCATCCCGCCGCGCCCGAACGTCCCCGCCGAAACCCGGCGCACCGGCACCGCCTCGGGAAAGCCGCCCGCATAGCGCGCCCCGCGCGCATCGGTCGACAGCTCCACCGCCCAGCCGCGCGCGAGCAGGACCTCTGCGAGCGCCTGCGCGGGGAACATGTGCCCGCCTGTGCCGCCGGCGGCGATGAGGATGTGCCCCGCCATCACCGCCCCCGCCGCAGCAGGATGTCGCCGATCTCGCCCTGCGGGCGCGTGCGGGTGAACGCCATGAGCATCCCGAGCGCCAGCCCCGCCGCGATCAGCGACGAGCCGCCATAGGACACGAAGGGCAGCGTCATGCCCTTTGCCGGAAGCACCCGCGCCGCCACCCCGATATTGATCAGCGCCTGCGCCGCCAGCATCGCCGCAAGCCCGGTGCCGGCGAGCCGGGTGAAGGTGTCGCGCTCGCGCAGGAGGCGAAACAGCGCGCGCAGCGCGATGGTCGCAAAGAGGGTCAGCACGAAGAGCACCAGGATGAGCCCGTACTCCTCGGCGGCGACGGCGATGATGAAATCCGTATGCGCGTCGGGCAACGACCATTTCACCCGCCCCTCGCCGACGCCGACGCCGAAGAGCCCGCCCTCCTGAATGGCGTTGGCGGCATAGCCGAGCTGCGTGCGCGGGTCGATTTCGGGCGACAGGAAACCGTCGATGCGCCGGGCGAAATGTTCCGAGCTGCCATACAGGAACACGCCGAGGAGCAGCGTCGCCCCCGCCGCGCAACCGAGGATGACGATCGACGCCCCGGCGACGAAATACATCACCCCCCAGGTGAAAAGAAACAGCGCCGCCTGCCCGAAATCGGGCTGGACAGCGAGAAACCCGACCACCGCCCCGGTCAGCGCGAGCGAGATCAACCGCCCCGGCGGCCCGTCCGGGGCCTCCCCGGCCGCGAGCATCCAGGCGCAGGCGATGATGAAGAAGGGCTTGAGAAACTCCGAGGGCTGCAGGCTGCCAATGCCGAGCGAATACCACCGCACCGCGCCCTGCCCGAAATCGGTGCCGAAGAACGGCAGGAATGCCAGCGCCACGAACATCAGCCCGAAGCCGATCACCCCGATGCGCCGCAGGAGCCGCGGCGACAGCATCGAGGCGACCACCATGACGATCAGCGCGACCGTGCCGAAGAAGGCCTGCCGCTCGACGTAATAGAAGGGTTGCAGCCCGTTGCGGCTCGCCAGCGGCGGCGAAGCGGCAAAGCCCAGCAGGAGCCCGACGCCGAACAGCATGAACACGCAGGACAGCGTCCAGCGATCCACCGTGCGCCACCAGCGCGGCAGGATCGGCTCGCCCGCGCGCACGGGCATCTGCCCATAGACCATTTCCGTCATGGATACTGTCCCGTCTGCCTCGGTCGTCGCCCGTTTGCCGGGTCTGAACCCTAATGTACCCAAGAACGCGCCCGGATGCGAGCAAAAAGGCGGTTTCGGCGCAGCGCCGCCGATCCGCCGGCCCGGCGCCGCGGTGTGACATCGCGGCCGGCCCGGGGCCGCGGCGGCCCGGCCTGGTGCCCGCGCCCTGCCGCAAGGCAGGGCCCCGTGAGGGCGCAGGCCGCGCAAGCGGCCTTCCGCACGGTCACGCTGCGCCTGGCACCCGGCGCACCGCGGCGATGAAATCCTCGCCGCGCGCCTCGAAATCGCGGTACTGATCGAAGCTCGCCGCCGCCGGGGCCAGCAGCACCACGTCGCCGGGCTGTGCCTGCGCCGCCGCGCGCGCCACCGCGGTGGCCATGTCCGCGCAGATCTCGTGCGCCGTACCCCCGAGCTGGGCGGCAAAATCGGGCGCCGACTCCCCGATCAGATAAGCTTTCGCCACATTGTCCAGATGCGGCGCGAGCGCGGCGATGCCGCCCGCCTTGGCGCGCCCCCCGGCGATCCAGCGGATGCGCCCGAACGCCGCGAGCGCGCGGGCGGCGGCGTCCGCATTGGTGGCCTTGGAGTCGTTGACAAAGCGCACCCCGCCCGCCTCGGCGACGAGCTGGCTGCGATGCGCAAGGCCCTCGAAGCTGGCGAGCGCCGCCGTCACCACCCGCGGCGCCACCCCGAGCGTGCGCACCACCGCCCAGGCGCAGCAGGCGTTCTGGTGGTTGTGCGCCCCCGGCAGGCCCTTGATCTCGCGCAGATCCGCCGAGGCGACCTGCTTGCCCTTGCGCCATTCCGCGAGGAAGCCGCGCCGCGCGAAGACATGCCAGCCCGGTCCGTCGAGCCGGCCCGCCGCCGAAACGCGGATCAGCCGGTCATCCTCGGCCGCCTCGGCCATCTGGTTGGCGAGGAACCGCCCCTCCGGCTCGTCCACGCCCACGATCGCCCGGTCCGGCCCGCCCTCGGCAAAGAGCCGACGCTTGGCCGCGAAATACCCCCCGCGCCCGCCATGGCGGTCGAGATGGTCGTCGCTCA
>PUKW01000187.1 GCA_003550665.1 Paracoccaceae bacterium
ACGCGCTCGGCGGCAACCCGGTGCAGACCGCACCGGGCGAGGTCTATACCGCGCTCGAACGCGGGGTGGTGGACGGCTATGGCTGGCCGGCGCAGGGCATTCTCGATCTGGGCTGGGACGAGCAGACATCGTACCGGATCGATCCGGGTTTCTACAATGTCGATGTGTCGTTTCTCGTCAATCTCGACACCTGGAACAGCCTGAGCGACGAGCAGCGCGACTTCCTCGAGGAGCAGGCGGTGTGGGTCGAATCGCTCAACGACGACAACGCCGCGATCAACGAGGAGGAATACGCCGCGCAGGAAGAGGCCGGGATCGAGACGATCCCCCTGCCCGATGACGTCGCCGAGACCTGGGTAGAGACCGCCTATGAGGCCGGCTGGGCCGAGGCCGAGGAGATCAGCGCCGACAACGCCCGCACCCTGCGCGAGCTGATCGGCGATCGCTGAGCCGATGCTGCGCGGGCTCAGCCGGGGCTACGACGCCCTCGTCGGCGCGATGGCGGCGTTCGCCGCCGCCATCGGCGGCGGGCTCGCGGTGATGATCTGCGTCAACATCGCTATGCGTAATCTCGGATTCGGCAGCATCCCCGGCGCCAACGAGCTGTCGGAATACGCGCTCTACGCGATGACGCTGCTCGGCGCGCCCTGGGTGCTGATCCGGGGCGGGCATGTGCGCATGGATCTGTTCGTCGGCCAGCTGCCCGAGCGCGCGCGGCGCGGCGTGCATGTCGCGGTCTGCGCGCTCGGAGCGGCGATCTGCGCCGTGGTGGGTTATTACGGCGCGGTGGTCACGCTGACATCGCAGGCACGCGGCAGCCTGATCCTGCAGACGCTGGTGTTTCCCGAGTGGTGGCTGTTCGTGCTGTTGCCCGCGGTGATGGCGGTGCTGGCGGCGGGCTTCGCGCGGGATGCGCTGCGGCTTCTCGCGGGGCGCGATCCCGGCTTTCGCGAGGGCGTGTGATGGACGGAGCCGCCTGACATGGAATGGTGGCTGAGCCTGACGCTGCTGCTCGGGGTGCTTGTGCTGCTGATGGGCACGGGGCTGCCCGTGGCGTTCGCGTTCCTCGGCGTCAACATCGTCGGCGCCATCGTGTTTCTGGGCGGCGAGTCGGGGCTGGCGCAGCTTGCGCGCAACGCGGTCTCGTCGCTGACGAGCTTCTCGCTCGTGCCGATCCCGCTGTTTCTGCTCATGGGCGAGATCCTGTTTCACACCGGGCTAGCCTACCGTGCCATCGAGGCGACGAACCGCCTCATCAGCCGCGTGCCGGGACGGCTTTCGGTGGTGTCGGTGGCCGGCGGGACGCTGTTTTCTACGCTGTCGGGCTCGTCGGTGGCCAACACCGCGATGCTCGGCTCGACGATGCTGCCGGAGATGCTGCGGCGGGGCTATCATCCCTCGATGGCGATGGGGCCGATCATGGCCACGGGCGGCATCGCGATGCTGATCCCGCCCTCGGCGCTGGCGGTGCTGCTGGGTTCGCTCGCGGGGATCTCGATCTCGCAGCTCCTGATCGCGGGGGTGATCCCGGGGCTGATGATGGCGGCGGTGTTTCTGGGTTATATCCTGCTGCGCTGCTGGATGAACCCGGCGCTCGCCCCGGCGCATGGCGACGACGACGCGGGCGAGGTGCATGGCTGGGAGCGGGTGCGGCCCTTCCTCGTCCATGTTCTGCCGCTGATGGGCATCTTCGTGGTGGTGATCGGGGCGATGCTGCTCGGCTGGGCGACGCCGACGGAAGCCGCCGCGATCGGCTGCGCGGCCTCGACGCTGGCGGCGGCGGCCTATCGCAGCCTCACGCTCGCGGCGATGCGCACCGCGCTGATGGAGACACTCAAGATCGCGGTGATGATTCTGTTCATCATCGCCGCCTCCTCGACCTTCTCGCAGCTTCTGTCCTTTTCGGGGGCCACGCGCGGGATTCTCGGGCTCGTGGGCGATCTGGGGCTGGGGCCGTTCCAGGTTCTGCTGATCATGCTGATCACGCTGCTGATCCTCGGCGCCTTCATGGACCAGATCAGCATGATCATGGTCACCCTGCCCTTCTTCGTGCCGCTGGCGAACGCGGTGGGGATCGACCTCTTGTGGCTCGGCGTGCTGATGCTGATCTGCATGGAGATCAGCTTCATGACGCCGCCCTTCGGGTTGCTCATTTTCGTGATGAAGGGGGTGGCGCCGCCCGAGATCCGGCTTGCGCAGATCTACCGCGCGGCGTTTCCCTTCGTGCTGTTGCAGCTTGCGGTGATGGGGCTGATCGTGGCGGAGCCGGGGCTCGCGACCTGGCTGCCGGAGCTGGCGCGGCCGGCGCGCTGACACGCTTGTTTCCGTTTCGTTCATGCCGGGATAGACTGCCGGCATGGCACCGATTCTCCCCGAACTGAAGCGCGGGCGCACCCATGAGGCCTGCGGCCCCGGCGCGCGGGTCCTTGCCGCCGCACGGGCGCGCGCGCCCGTGATCTGGATCCATCCACGCCACGCGCCCGAGCGACTGATGCCCGCGGGGCTCGCGCGGTTCCTCCCGCCCGCCGATCTGATCACGGCCGAGGGCGCGCGCGAGATCGAGCTTTTGTGGATGGCCGAGGAGGCGCTGCGCTCGGGCGCGGCGGGGCTCGTCGTGGCCGAACTGACCGAGCCGCTGGGGCTGACGCCGGGGCGGCGGCTGCAGCTCGCCGCCGAGGCCGGCGGGGCCACGGGGCTGATGCTGATTCGCGAGGGCGCGGGCTGCAACGCCGCCGAGACGCGCTGGCACTGTGCACCCGAGCCGGGCACGGGGGCGGACTCGACTCGTCATCGCTGGTCTCTTATTAAGAACAAATCAGGAACTTTGGGCGAGTGG
>PUKW01000273.1 GCA_003550665.1 Paracoccaceae bacterium
AGGTCATCGTTGCCGAGCTACCAGGTACTGAAGCCTGGGAGGCGGCCAGGAAAGCTGGCTTTAAAATAGCCACCGCCGCTGAAGTAGCAAGAGGGGCAGACATAATTGTTATGCTAGCTCCTGACACAGTGCAGCCCGGAATATACCGTGAATCAATCGAAAAGGAAATGGTTCCTGGCAAAACCTTAATGTTTGCTCACGGCTTCAGTATCCACTTTTCCCAAATCATGCCCCCGGCTGAAGTTGATGTGAGCATGATAGCACCCAAATGTCCGGGACATATTCTCAGGAGACTTTATACCGAGGGTTTAGGCGCCCCGGCCTTGGTGGCTGTTCAGCAAGACGCCTCTGGCAAGGCAAAGGATATGGCTCTGACCTACGCCAAGGGTATAGGTTGCACTAGAGCGGGAGTTCTGGAAACCACTTTCGCCGAAGAAACCGAGACCGACCTTTTCGGCGAGCAAGCGGTGCTTTGTGGAGGAGTCACTTCCCTGATAAAGGCTGGCTTTGAAACGTTGGTAGAGGCTGGCTATCAACCGGAGATCGCCTATTTTGAGGTTTGCCACGAGTTAAAACTCATTATTGACCTGATTTATCAAGGTGGTCTGAGTTATATGCGCTATTCGGTAAGTGATACGGCAGAATATGGTGATTATTCACGGGGACCACGAGTTATCGATGATTTGGTCAAGGAGGAAATGAGGCAAATCCTGGCGGAGGTTCAGAATGGCAGCTTTGCTACAGAGTGGATTTTGGAAAACCAGGCGGCCCGCCCCGGCTTAAATGCTATTAGGCGCATGGAAGCTCATCATCCCATTGAAGTTGTTGGTAAAAAATTAAGAGACATGATGCCGTGGCTAAAGGGCTAGATATTGTCAGTTAGAATAACCATAAGCTGGGTAGAAAGTTTGACGTATATGCTGGCTGTGGGATAAACTTGCCGGGATGAAGGCTGTTATTCTGGCTGGCGGGGAAGCGACCAGACTACGTCCCCTTACATGCAACACTCCCAAGGTAATGGTCCCTGTGCTAAATCGCCCTTTCTTTGAACACTTAATTGACTATCTCAAAATGCACAATATCCTCGACATAATTCTCGCGGTAGGCAAGCTGTCTGAACAGGTCGAGCATTATTTTGGCGATGGCAGCAAGTTCAGTGTCAGGTTAACATACTCGACAGAAGATTTTCCCATGGGAACGGCAGGAGCAGTAAAAAATGCCGAAAGGTTCCTGGACGATTCCTTCATCGTTTTTAACGGAGATATTTTTACTAATATCGACCTGAGCACGATGATACGACTGCACCGCCAGAACAAAGCTATAGCCAGCCTGGCCTTGACACCCGTAGACGACCCTACTATTTATGGGGTAGTGGAGACAGATAGCCAGGCCATGGTCAAACGTTTTATCGAGAAGCCAAGTCGGGACAAGGTGACTACCAACATGATTAATGCCGGTATTTATATATTGGGCCCCGATATTTTGAGTTATATCACTCCCAACATATTCTCCATGTTTGAGCGTGATGTTTTCCCACCGCTTTTGGACAGAGGACAGGCCATATATAGCTACTCATCCCAGGATTACTGGATTGATATAGGCTCTCCAAAGAAACTCAGGGAAGCAGACAGAGTTCTACGAGAGAATGAGCTAGAGGAGAATATCAGCGAAGAAGCAAATGTTTCAGAGCAGGCCTCAATCGGAGAAAAAGTTAAGATAGAAGAGAACGTAACTGTTGAAGATGGAGCCACAATCAAAAAATACACTGTACTTTGTGAAGGAGCTCATATAGGCCCTAATACAGTAATAGAAGAATCGACGGTTGGAAAAGATGCACAGCTTGAAAACTGCCATATTCAGTCCTCACTACTTTTCGAAGAGAATATAATCGATTCATTTGTTGATCTGGAGCAAGTTGTTATAGGAGAAGAATGCGACCTGAAATCAGGATCAGTGCTGAAAGAATCCTTTATAGGTCCTAGAAGCTACATCAACATGAACAACTCAATAAGAGGAGTCAAATTCGTACCTGACGCTAGAACAGATCTATCAGAGATAAGCAAGTAACAAAACCAGAGCATATATGAATTCTATACAAACAATTTTCCTTTATGAAAGCAGTAATCCTGGCAGCAGGATCTTCTAGCAGATTCAAGCCATTGAGCGATAACCGGCATAAAGGCCTTACAGAAGTTTTAGGGAGACCTATTATTGATCATACTATTGAAGAGTTAAAAAATGCTGGCGTTGACGAAGTTATTGTTGTTCAAAGCCCGAAAAGAGAGATTGAGAGCCAAATTGATTCAGCAGATCATTATGTAGTTCAAGAAGAGCCTAAGGGAATGGGTAATGCATTGAGGCAGGCAGAACATTTGTTAGATGGTAGTTTTTTGGTTTTAACTCCTTACCGTGCTAATGCTGCTAAATTTTTCGAGCCTATGATCGATAAAGCAGAAGAGGAAGATTCAGATATTGTTTTTGTTTCTACTCCTACAGATGAACCTGAAAAGTATGGTATTTTGGAGCTCCAAGATGGTAAAGCTGTTGATATTGTTGAGAAGCCTGAGCCTGGAGAAGCTCCAAGCAATAAGAAGGTAGTTGGAATGTACTTGTTAAGCGAATCATTCTTCGATTATCTTGAAGATGTTGAAACTTGGGAATACCAGTACGAGGACGCTCTAGCAAAGCAGATGGAGGATAAGCCAGCTTCAGTGCTGGAGATAAAGGAAGAAACTAACTCGATAAAATATCCTTGGGATCTGTTCTCCGTAGTTGAAGAGTTAATGGAAAAAAGAGAAGAGAATATTTCAGATAAAGCAGAAGTAT
>PUKW01000248.1 GCA_003550665.1 Paracoccaceae bacterium
ACGGCGATGGCGGGCACGTCGCCGTTATGTGCCGGGGCCGGGCGCGCGCGGATGCGGCGCAGCGCCTCGTCGCCATTTATGTCGGGCATGCGGATATCGAGCAGCAGCACGTCGAACGCCTCGCTCTCAGCTGCCGCGACGGCCTCCTCGCCGGAGGCGGCGAGCCGCACCTCGACGCCGAGCCGTGCGAGGAACTTCTCCAGAAGCAGCCGATTGGTGCCGTTGTCATCCGCCGCCAGCACGCGCAGCCCGTCAAGCCGCGCGGGTTGCTTCGTGCGCGCGTGCTGGTCGGCCGGTTGCGCCTCGTGCAGCGGAACGCACAGCGTGACGCGCACCTCGGTGCCCGCGCCCGGTTCGCTTGCGACGGTGACGCTGCCATCCATGAGCTCCGCGAGCCGCTTGCAGATCGACATGCCCAGCCCGGTGCCGCCATATTGCCGCGTGATCGCGGCGCCACCCTGGGCGAACTCGTCGAAGATGCTCGCCACCTGCGACTCGGTCATGCCGATGCCCGTGTCCGATACCGTGATCGTCAGTTGCTCTGGATCGGCGCAGTCGAGCGTGACGCGGATTTCGCCGGCGTCGGTGAACTTGACGGCATTGCCGACGAGATTGTGCAGGATCTGCAGGATCCGGTGCCCGTCTCCGGCGCGCGGGCGCTCCGCCCCCGGCCCGGGCCGGGCGTGCAGGGCGACGCCCTTGCTCTGCGCGCGATGGCGGTGCAGGGCCACGACCTTGTCGGCGAGATCATCGGGGCGAAACTGCGACACCTCGAGGGTGAGCTGCCCGGCCTCGATCTTCGACAGGTCGAGGATGTCGTTGAGGATCGTGACAAGCGTTTCACCCGAATCGCGGATCACGGCGGCGGAGTTGCGCGAATCGGCATCCTCCAGCGTTTCCTCGAGGATCCCCGCCAGCCCGATGATCCCGTTGAGCGGGGTGCGCACCTCGTGGCTCATATTGGCCAGAAAGCGCGATTTCGCCGCGCTCGCTTCCTCGGCGCGGGCCTGGGCGTCGCGCAGCGCGGTCACGTCGGAGCCGACGCCGCGATAGCCGGCATACTCGCCGGCCTCGTCATAGAAGGGCGCACCGCTGATGCGCACCCACAGCGTGCGCCCGTCCTCGACGCTCTGGGGGTAGACGAAATCCTGGAAGGGTTCGCGCGCCGCCATGCGCTCATTGACGAAGGACCAGTCGACACCGTCGCCATCGCCCACGAGCGCGGCGACTTCCTCGCGGGTGCGTCCGACATAGAGTTCGGGCGCGCGTCCGGGCATCTGATTGATCGACTCGGACATGTAGGTGAACCGGCCCTCGGCGTCCTGCTCCCAGAACCAGTCATGGCTGACCGACGCGATCTCGTAGAAGCGGCTCTCGGCGGCGTCGCGCGCGGCGAGGGCGCGCTTGAGCTCGGCCTCCTTCTGTACGCGCGCGGCCTCGGCGGATTTGCGCTCCGAGATGTCGCGCGCGGCGACGATGAAGCGTGGCGGGTTCTGCTGGGCGTCGTTCTTGCGCGACACTGACAGCTCGAACCAGCGTGTGCCGCCCTCAAGCTCGAGCGTGTATTCGAGCCCGCGCACATGGCCGCGCGTATGCGCCTCGTGCAGCGCGCCGCGCCACATCGCCGCGACCCAGGGCGGCAGGATCTCCTCGACGCGCGCGCCGATATGGTCCTCCGGCGGGACATGGAACAGCGATGGATTTCCCGAGCGCGCATCGTGATACACCCCGTCGAGATCGAGATCGAAGAGCAGATCCGGCAGCGCATCGAGCGTGTCCTGAAGCGCCTTGCGCGCCTCCTGCGCCTCCTCCTGCTGATGCTTGAGCTCGGTGATGTCGACATGAAAGGCGACGAGCTCGCCGCTGCTCGTGCGCCGCTCCACGGTGCGGATGCAGCGCCCGTCGGGCAGGCGCTGATCGAATGTGCCGCCGCGGATCCGCACCGCGAGACGGCGTTCGAGCCAGTCCTCCTCGCGGCCGACGGCATCGGGAAGCTGGCCGACGGCGAGGGCATGGCGCTCGATCTGCTCGAAGGAGATGCCCGGGCGGAAGATCTCTGCGGTGCAGTCGTAGAACGCCGCATAGCGGCTGTTCCACATCACGAGCCGATCCTCGCTGTCAAAGAGCACGAAGGCGTCGGGCAGCGCGTCGACGGCCTCGAGCAGGCGGTCATGCGCGGCCCGCGCGGCGCGCTCCAGCGCCTGCAGCCGCTCGGCGTTGCGCTTGGAGTCGGTGATGTCGGTCTCGACGAGGATGAAGCCCTCGTTCACCCCGCGCGGGCCGTGCAGCGGCTCGATGTCCAGATCGACCCAGTAATGGTCACCATCCTTGCGCCGGCGCTTGAGTTCGAGCCGCGTCGAGCGCGCCGCACTGAGCGCGGCGCGGAAGGCGGGGTCCACATCGGCGTTGAAGTTCTCGATCGGCTGGCCCTGGGTTTCGCGGCGCGAATAGAGGCTCTGGCGCGCGAAGGCGGGGTTGGCCCACTCGATGCGCCCCTCGGTGTCGAGCAGGATCACCGCGTTCGTCGTGTGCCGCGCCACGGCGCCGAGGCGCTCGAGCCAGCGGCGCTGCTGGCGTTCCTCGGTGGCGTCGCGGATGGTGCCGTAGATGCGCTCGGGCATGCCGGGCTTGCGCTCCATGCGGCCGCTGATGCGCACCCAGATGTCGCGCCCGCGCGCGGTCCGCAGCGGCAGCTCCAGATCGAATCCCTTGCCGGTGCGCCGCAGCGCCTTGACCGCCTCCTCCATCATCTCGCGGCCGTCGGGCGGGAAGAAGTCGAGCGCCTTGCACGGGTCGGGCTCGTAATCGGCCGGGTCGACCTCGTGGAGCGCGAAAGCCTGCGGCGACCAGTAGAGCGTCCCGGCGTCGAGATTGATCTCCCAGGTGGCGATGCGGGCGGTCTTCTCGATGATCCGGGCGTGGCTGCTCTGGCGCTGGGTCTCGGTGATGTCGCGGGCGAGGGCCTGGATCGCGCCGTCGGGTGTGGGCTGCGCGAAGCGCCATTCGAACCAACGATAGGCCCCGTCGCGCGTGCGGTGGCGATTGATGTGAAACCCCGGCGGCGCATTGCGCGCGACGGCCTCGCTGGCCGCGCGCGTGCTTTCGATGTCGTCGGGGTGAACGAGATCCTCGATCAGGATGCCGATGAGCGCGTCACGGTCCCAGCCGAGCAGCCGCTGCCAGGCGAGATTGACGTATTGAAAGCGCCCATCCGGCCCGATCACGCAGCACAGCTCCGCGGCGTGATCCAGGAAGAAATCGTAATCGATCGGCTGTCGCATGAAACCCGGGCACTCCTGATGCGGGTCGGCCCGAATGATCGACCGCCCCGCGGCCGCACCCTACAGGGGAAAGTCTTTCCAGAAAATATAACGCGCGCATGTTCAGCGCGAAGCCTTTGGCGCGTTTTTTACCAATTGATAAAAACGGATGCCTGTGGCACGCTCGAAAAATAACCCCGACGACGCGAGACCGACACGGAGGTAACCAGTGGCCAACGCCCCCACGACGCCGGGCATCGCCCCCGCGCGGCTCGATCCGCAGACCCTCGCCGCCCATTTCGCGGATCTGGAGCCACCCTTCGGGCCGCACGAGGCCGTTGTTGCCGCCGATCGCTGCTATTTCTGCTATGATGCGCCCTGCGTCACGGCGTGCCCCACGGAAATCGACATCCCGCTCTTCATCCGCCAGATCCAGGCCGGTCAGCCCGAGGCCGCCGCGCGCACGATCCTCGATCAGAATATCCTCGGCGGCATGTGCGCGCGCGTCTGCCCGACGGAAACGCTGTGCGAGGAGGCCTGCGTACGCGAATTCGCCGAGGGCAAGCCCGTGGAGATCGGCCGGCTGCAGCGTCACGCGACCGATGCGCTGATGGCGCGCGGCATTCATCCGTATGTGCGCGCCGCCCCAACCGGCAGGCGTATCGCCGTCGTCGGTGCCGGGCCAGCCGGGCTCGCCTGCGCGCACCGGCTCGCGATGCGCGGCCATGACGTGGTGCTGATGGATGCGCGCCCGCGCATCGGCGGGCTCAACGAATACGGCATCGCCGCCTACAAGACCCCCGACGATTTCGCCCAGGCAGAGATCGACTGGCTGATGAAGATCGGCGGCATCGAGACACGCACCGGCGTGCGCCTCGGCGAGACCGTCACGCTGGAGGACCTGCGCGCGCAGCACGATGCGGTGTTTCTGGGCATCGGGCTTGCGGGGGTGAACGGGCTCGGCGTGCCCGGCGAGGATCTCGAGGGGGTGCGCGACGCCATCGACTTCATCGCCGAGCTGCGCCAGGCCGAGGATCTCGCCCGGCTGCCGGTGGGCCGTCATGTCGTGGTGATCGGCGGTGGCATGACCGCGGTGGATGCGGCGGTGCAGTCCAAGCTGCTCGGCGCCGAGGTCGTCACCATGGTCTACCGGCGCGGGCGCGCGCGGATGAGCGCCTCGCAGCACGAGATCGATCACGCCGCCACGGCCGGGGTGCGCATCATCACCGATGCCCAGCCTGTCGCGGTGCACGGCAACGGCGCCGCGCAGGAGGTGGAGTTCGCCTACACCCATGACGGCGAGGCCGGGCTCGAGCTGACCGGCGAGACGTTCCGGCTGCGCGCTGACCAGGTCTTCAAGGCGATCGGGCAGAAACTCGCCGGCGTGCCCGAGGGGCTCACCCGCGCGCATGGCAAGATCGCCGTCGCCGGGGCCGGGCGCACCGAGCTCGAGGGCGTCTGGGCGGGCGGCGACTGCACCGCGGGCGGCGATGATCTGACCGTCACCGCGGTCGCCGAGGGCCGCGACGCGGCCGAGGACATCCACGCCGCGCTGACCGCGCGGGCGGCGGCATGACGGCGGCGCGGCGATGAGCGGCGCCGGGCGGGGCGGATCGTGGCGGAGCTGACCGCCAATGAGCGCGCGGCACTCGCGCGCATCGAGCTTCTGGAGGCGCCCGGGCGGCTGCGCGCGATGATCGCGAATGCGCGCCGGCAGGGTGCTTCGGCGGTGGAGGCGGCGGCGTTCCGGCGGCTGTGCCACGTCCAGCCCGAGGCCACGCCCGGCACCGTCGAGCACGATGTCTGGCAGTCGATCCATGCGCTTGAGCAGATGCTGCGCGAGGAGCGCGGCAAGACCGTGCGGCTGTCGCGCACACGCCAGAAGATCGCCCGCGACGGCGCGGCGAAGGCGGCCGCGGACCTCACGCTCAAGCGCACGCCCTCGGAGGGCTTTCACCAGCTCGTCGCCAAGGGCCACCCCGAGCTTTTGTTCGAGACCGTCGTGCTGCGCCACCCGAAGACCTTCGACGCCGAGGTCACGCGGGCGGCGCGCGCGCGGCTCGAGACGGCCGGGCTCGATCCCGACACACTCATGCAAGCGAATAACGGAGGCTGAACCATGGCCGATCTGACAAGCAATTTCCTCGGCATCCCGTCGCCCAACCCGTTCTGGCTGGCCTCGGCGCCGCCCACCGACAAGCAGTACAATGTCGAGCGCGCCTTTCGCGCCGGCTGGGGCGGGGTGGTCTGGAAGACGCTGGGCTTCGATCCGCACATCGTCAACGTCAACGGTCCGCGCTACGGCGCGGTGTGGGGGGCGGATCGCCAGCTTCTGGGGATGAACAACATCGAGCTGATCACCGACCGCCCGCTCGAGGTGAACCTGCGCGAGATCAAGGCGGTCAAGCGCGACTGGCCCGACCGCGCGATGGTCGTCTCGCTCATGGTGCCCTGCGACGAGGAGAGCTGGGCGGCGATCCTGCCGATGGTCGAGGAGACCGGCGCCGATGGTGTCGAGCTCAATTTCGGCTGCCCGCACGGGATGAGCGAGCGCGGCATGGGCTCGGCGGTGGGTCAGGTGCCCGAATACATCGAGATGGTCACGCGCTGGTGCAAGAAACACACCCGCATGCCCGTCATCGTCAAACTGACCCCCAATGTCGCCGATATCCGCAACGCCGCGCGCGCCGCGCACAAGGGCGGCGCCGATGCTGTCAGCCTGATCAACACCGTCAACTCGATCACCAGCGTCGATCTCGACACCATGGCCCCCGAGCCCGCGATCGACGGCAAGGGCACGCATGGCGGCTATTGCGGCCCCGCCGTCAAGCCGATCGCGCTCAACATGGTCGCCGAGATCGCGCGCGATCCCGAAACCGCAGGGCTGCCGATTTCGGGCATCGGCGGGGTGACGACGTGGCGCGACGCGGCGGAGTTCCTCGCCCTCGGGGCGGGCAACACGCAGGTCTGCACCGCGGCGATGAATTACGGCTTCGGCATCATCAAGGAGCTGACGGCCGGGCTGTCGCTGTGGATGGACGAGAAGGGGTATCGCAGTGTCGACGAGGTGGTCGGCCGCGCCGTGCCCAACGTCACCGACTGGCAGCATCTCAACCTGAACTATGTCACCAAGGCGCGCATCGATCAGGAGGCCTGCATCAAGTGCGGGCGCTGTTATGCTGCCTGCGAGGATACCTCGCACCAGGCGATCTCGATGAGCGAGGACCGCGTCTTCGAGGTGATCGATGCCGAATGCGTCGCCTGCAACCTGTGCGTCAATGTCTGCCCGGTGGAGAACTGCATCACCATGGAGCGTCTGGCCGCCGGCAGCGTCGATCAGCGTACCGGGCAGACCGTGAGCGACCGGTATCTCAACTGGACGATGCACCCCAACAACCCGATGGACAAGGCCGCGGAGTGACCGGGGGCGCGGCGCGCGGGCTGCGAGCCCGCGCCGGCGTCACCGCGGCTCTGGCGCGAGAAGCCGCTCGAACACGAGCGTCAGATGCGCCTCGGCCCCGTCCATCGGGTCGTGGTCGTCGCCGAGGATCATCCGCATCTGGGCGTCGAAATCGGCGTAATGCTGGGTGAGCGCCCAGATCGAGAAGATCAGGTGATAGGGCTGCACCGGGGCGATGCGCCCGGCCCGCGCCCAGGCGCGGATCAGCGCGGCCTTCTCGTCCACCAGCGTCCTGAGCTCGCCGCGGATGAAGGCCTCGATGCGCGGCGCACCCTGCAGGATCTCGCCCGCGAAAAGCCGGCTTTCGCGCGGATACTCGCGCGACATCGTCAGCTTGCGGCTCACATAGGCGAGGATCTCGGCGCGCGGCTCGCCGGCCGGATCGAGCCGGCGCAGCGGCTCGATCCAGGTGTCGAGCAGCTCGGTCAGCAGGGCGCGATGGATGTCCTCCTTGGAGTCGAAATAATAGAGCAGGTTGGGCTTCGACAGACCGGCCTCGGCGGCGATCTGGTCGAGCGTGCTGCCGCGGTAGCCGTGCTGCGAGAACACGTTGAGCGCGGCATCCATGATCAGCCGGTGATTGCGTCGCTGGATGCGGGTGCGCGGGGCGCTCATGGCTCCAGCCCGATGCCGCGCAGGATGATGCCGCACACCGTCTCCGTCGCCGCGTGCCATTGCGCCTCCGACAGCGGCACGCCGCCATTGAGCGTCTCGATCTGATGCGCGAAATCGGCGTAGTGCTGCGTCGTCGCCCAGATCATGTAGAGCAGCCAGCGCGGGTCGACGGGATCGATCTCGCCGGCCGCGATCCAGCCCTCGATCACCGCGATGCGCGTCTCGGTCCAGTCGCGCAGCGTCACCTCGAGATAGTCCTGGATGATCGGCGCGCCCTGCATCACCTCGTTGGCCCAGACCTTGGAGCCGTAGCGATGCGTGCGCGACAGCTCCATCTTGCGCGCGATGTAGCGCGACAGCGCGATGCGCGGGCTCTGCGATGTCTCGAAACTCTCCGCCGCCTCCAGCCAGATCGTGAAGATCCGTTCCACGACAAGGCGATAGAGCGTTTCCTTGTCAGTGAAGTAATAGTGCAGGTTCGCCTTGGGCAGCGCCGCCTCAAGGGCGATCAGCTGCATCGTGGCGCCGCGAAAGCCGTGCTCGGCGAAGATCCTCTCGGCGCTGTCGAGGATGCGCAGCTCGTTTTCTTCGCGGATATCCGCCTTGGCGATGGATTTCGCGGCATGTCGTGTCTCGCCCATCGGCCCCCCGCTCCGCGTCGAAAACAATCTTGACGGGTTGGTCAGCTTTGATAGCGTCGCGCTGACCACGTTGTCAAAAGAGAAAACCCGGCCGCGCCCCGCGAGGGCGAGCGCCATGGAGGGGATGCACGCCGATGGCACTCGATCTCAAGCCGATCCCGAACGACCTTCGCGCCTTCTGGATGCCGTTCACCGCGAACCGGCAGTTCAAGGCCGCACCGCGCATGTTCGTCGCCGCCGAGAACATGCACTACACCACCGCCGATGGCCGCCAGGTGCTCGACGGCACGGCAGGGCTGTGGTGCTGCAATGCCGGGCACAAGCGCCCGAAGATCGTCGAGGCGATCCAGCGCCAGGCCGCCGAGCTCGACTACGCGCCCGCCTTCCAGATGGGGCACCCGCTCGCGTTCGAGCTTGCCAACAGGCTCGTGGACATGGCGCCCGAGGGCATGGAGCATGTCTTCTACACCAACTCCGGCTCCGAGAGCGTTGAAACGGCGCTGAAAATCGCGCTTGCATATCACCGCGCGCGCGGCGAGGGGCAGCGCACCCGGCTGATCGGGCGCGAGCGCGGCTATCACGGGGTCAATTTCGGCGGCATCTCGGTGGGCGGCATCGTCAATAACCGCAAGAATTTCGGCACCCTGCTCGCGGGCGTCGATCACCTCCCGCACACCCATCTGCCCGAGAACGCCTGGACGAAGGGCCAACCCGAGCACGGCGCGCATCTCGCTGACGAGCTCGAGCGCATCGCCGCGCTGCACGGCCCCGAGACCATCGCCGCGGTGATCGTGGAGCCGATGGCGGGCTCGACGGGGGTGCTGATGCCGCCCAAGGGCTATCTCGAGCGGCTGCGCGAGATCACCCGCAAGCACGGCATCCTCTTGATCTTCGACGAAGTGATCACCGGCTTCGGGCGCCTCGGCTCGAGCTTCGCGGCCGAGCATTTCGGCGTGCAGCCCGACATGATCACCACCGCCAAGGGGCTGACCAACGGGGTGATCCCGATGGGCGCGGTGCTGACCAGCGCCGAGATCCACGACGCCTTCATGCACGGCCCCGACCATCTCATCGAGCTGTTTCACGGCTATACCTATTCGGGCAATCCGATCGCCTGCGCCGCGGCCCTCGGCACGCTCGAGACCTATGCCGAGGAGGGCCTGTTTGCGCGGGCTGCCGAGCTTGCGCCCTACTGGGAGGAGGCGCTGCACAGCCTGCGCGACAAGCCCAACGTGATCGACATCCGCAACATGGGGCTGATCGGCGCGGTGGAGCTCGCCCCGATCGCAGGCGCGCCCACCAAGCGCGCCTTCTCGGCCTTCCTCAAGGCCTATGAGAAGGGGCTGCTGATCCGCACTACGGGCGACATCATCGCGCTGTCGCCGCCGCTGATCATCGAGCGCGGCCAGATCGACGAGATCGTGGACACGCTCGGCGAAGTGCTCGAGGAGGTCGAATGAGCCGCCCGCAGGCCGAAGCCACGGTGCTGATGGAGGATGCGCGGGTGCGGGTGACCCGGTATGATTTCGCGCCCGGCGCCGAAACCGGCTGGCATGTCCACGAGATGGAGTATGTCATCACCACCGTGACCGATTGCGTGCTCGAGCTCGAGCTGCCGGGCGGAGAGACCAAGCGCTCCGAAGTCGCGGCCGGGTCGGCCTATTCGCGCCCCAAGGGCACCGAGCACAACGTGATCAACGGCGGCGCAGCGCCGATGACCTTCGTGGAGGTCGAGCTGAAATGAGCCGCCAGACAGGGAGCAGCACATGACCACACCCGCCGCCAACATGCAGATCGACGCCGACCGGCTCTGGGACACGATCCACGCGATGGCCGAGATCGGACCCGGCGTCGCCGGCGGCAGTAACCGCCAGACCCTGACGGATGCCGACGCCGAGGGTCGCGCGCTGTTTCGCAAATGGTGCGACGAGGCCGGGCTGAGCATGGGCGTCGACGAGCTCGGCAACATGTTCGCGCGCCGCGAGGGCACCGACCCCGACGCGCTGCCAGTCTATGTCGGCTCGCATCTCGACACCCAGCCCACGGGCGGGCGCTATGACGGGGTGCTCGGGGTGCTCGGCGGGCTCGAGCTCGTGCGCACGCTCAACGATCTGGGCGTGAAGACGAAGCATCCCATCGTCGTGACCAACTGGACCAACGAGGAGGGCACCCGCTTCGCGCCGGCGATGCTGGCCTCGGGGGTGTTCGCGGGCACCTACACCAAGGACTGGGCGCTCGGGCGCGAGGACGCCGAGGGGCTGAAATTCGGCGACGAGCTCGCGCGCATCGGCTGGAAGGGCGAGGAGAAGGTCGGCGATCGCAAGATGCACGCCTTCTTCGAGCTGCATATCGAGCAGGGGCCGATCCTCGAGGCCGAGGAAAAGGATGTCGGGGTGGTCACCCACGGCCAGGGCCTGCGCTGGATCCAGTGCACCGTGACCGGCAAGGCCAGCCACACCGGTTCGACCCCGATGCCGATGCGGCGCAATGCCGGGCGCGGGCTCGCCCAGATCACCGAGCTCGTCCACGAGATCGCGATGAAGCACCAGCCCAACGCCGTTGGCGCCATCGGCCATATCGACATCCATCCCAACAGCCGCAACGTGATCCCCGAGACGGCGGTGTTCACCGTCGATTTTCGCAGCCATGTGCTGGAGACACTCGAGGCGATGGTGCGCGAGCTGCACGAGCGCGCGCCGGGGCTGTGCGAGGCGCTCGGCTGCAGTTTCGAGGCGGAGGTCGCCGGGGCTTTCGATCCGCCGGCTTTCGATGCGGACTGCGTCGACGCGGTGCGCCGCGCGGCGGAGCGGCTGGGCTACAGCTACAAGGAGATCGTCTCGGGGGCGGGGCATGATGCGTGCTGGATCAACAGCGTGGCGCCCACGGCGATGGTGATGTGCCCCTGTGAGGACGGGCTGTCGCATAACGAGGCCGAGAAGATCTCGAAGGAGTGGGCCGCGAAGGGCGCCAACGTGCTCATGCACGCCGTGGTCGAGACCGCCGAGGTCGTCGGGTGAGACAGCGCGCCGCCTGCCGCGCGGCGCTGGCCGCCTGCCTCGCGCTCGGCGCGGGCGCGGCGGTGGCGCTGGAATTCGACGCCGACGCGGTCGAGGCGCGCTGCGCCGAGGAATGGGACGACGACGCGCAGATGCAGGCGCGCTGCATCGCGCAGCACCGGGCGGGCCACGAGACGCTGGCCGGGCTCATGGCGGACGAGGACGACCCGGTCATGGTTGCCGCGCTCAGCGAGTGCGCCGATGAGTGGCGCGGGGACTGGAACATGGCCGGCCATTGCGCGCAGGAACAGGTCGCCGGGCGCGCCGCGCTGGAGGCGACGCTCGCGGAGCTGCCCGACGAGGTGGGGGCCGCGATCCTGGCGGAGTGCGACTCGCACTGGGCCGGTGACTACCGGATGCGCGCGCATTGCGTCGCGCGCGATGCCGCCGACTGGCACGATACGAATGGACAGGGGGAAGACCAATGACCACCAAGGTCGTCAAGAACGGAACCGTCGTCACCGCCGACCGCACCTGGAAGGCCGACATCCTGATCGAGGGCGAGACCATCAAGGAGATCGGTCCCGACCTGAAGGGCGACGAGGTGATCGACGCAGAAGGGGCCTATGTGATCCCCGGCGGCATCGATCCGCACACCCATATGGAGATGCCCTTCATGGGCACCACGGCGGCCGAGACCTTCGAGACGGGCACCTGGGCGGCGGCCTGTGGCGGAACCACGATGCTCGTGGATTTCGTCCTGCCCGGACCCGATGGCAGCCTGAAGAACGCGATCAACAGCTGGCACGACAAGTCGCGCGACCAGATCTGCACCGATATCGGCTTTCACATGGCGGTCACGGGCTGGAACGAGACGATCTTCAACGAGATGAAGGACGCCGTCGAGATGGGCGTCAATTCGTTCAAGCACTTCATGGCCTACAAGGGCGCGCTGATGATCGAGGATGACGAGATGTTCGCCTCGTTTCGGCGCTGCAAGGAGCTTGGCGCGCTGCCCATGGTGCATGCCGAGAACGGCGATATCGTCTATGACCTGCAACAGCAGATGCTCGCCGAGGGCATCACCGGCCCGGAAGGGCACGCCTATTCGCGCCCGCCCGAGGTCGAGGGCGAGGCCGTCAACCGCGCCATCACCATCGCCGACGCGGCGGGGGTGCCGCTCTATGTGGTGCATGTGAGCTGCGAGCAGGCGCATGAGGCGATCCGGCGCGCGCGCCAGAAAGGGATGCGGGTCTATGGCGAGCCGCTCGCGCAGTTCCTGACCCTCGACGAGTCCGAGTATTTCAACAAGGACTGGGACCACGCCGCACGGCGCGTGATGTCGCCGCCGTTCCGCTCGAAGGACCACCAGGCGAGCCTTTGGGCCGGGCTCTCGGCAGGGTCGCTGCAGGTCGTCGCCACCGACCACGCCGCCTTCAACACCGAGCAGAAGCGCATGGGCGTGGGCGATTTCACCAAGATCCCGAATGGCTCCAACGGGCTCGAGGAGCGGCTCGCGGTGCTGTGGACGCACGGGGTCGAGACCGGGCGGCTCACGCTCAACGAGTTCGTCGCGGTGACCTCCACGAATGTCGCGCGCATCCTCAACATCTATCCGCAGAAGGGCGCGCTGCTGCCCGGGGCGGATGCCGACATCACGGTGTGGGATCCCAAGATCTCCAAGACGATCGCCGCGGCCAATCACCACTCGATCCTCGACTACAACGTCTTCGAGGGGATGAAGGTCACCGCGCAGCCGCGCTACACGATCTCGCGCGGCGAGGTGATCTGGGCCTGGGGCCAGAACAGCCAGCCGCAGCCGGGGCGCGGGCGCTTCGTGCCGCGCCCGGCCTTTCCGTCGGCGCATACCGCGCTGTCGAAATGGAAGGCGCTCAACAGCCCGCGCCAGATCAAGCGCGATCCGCAGAACAT
>PUKW01000043.1 GCA_003550665.1 Paracoccaceae bacterium
ACATCCTCGGCGGATTCGTCGCGCACATCCGCCAGCGGCGGCACCTTGCGCGCCTGGATGAGCTCGGCGAGCCGCTCGATGAGGCGCGATTTCTGCACCTGGTAGGGAATTTCCGTGACCACGATCTGCCAGGTACCGCGCCCGAGATCCTCGGTCTGCCAGCGCGCGCGCAGCCGGAACGCGCCGCGCCCGCTCGCATAGGCCGCGCGGATGTTCTCGGGCGGCTCGACGATGACGCCACCGGTTGGAAAATCAGGGCCCGGGATATGCGCCATGAGCGCGGCCGCGTCGAGATCAGGCGTCTCAATCAGCGCGAGGCAGGCATCGATCAGCTCGCCGAGATTGTGCGGCGGGATGTTCGTGGCCATGCCCACGGCGATGCCGCTCGCACCGTTGGCCAGCAGGTTGGGAAAGGCCGCGGGCAGGACCTCGGGCTCGTCGAGCGTGCCGTCATAATTGGGCCGGAAATCGACCGCATCCTCGGCGAGCCCCTCGAGCAGCGCCTCGGCGGCGGCGGTCATGCGCGCCTCGGTGTAGCGCGGGGCGGCGGGGTTGTCGCCGTCGATGGAGCCGAAATTGCCCTGCCCGTCCACGAGCGGGTAGCGCATCGCGAAATCCTGCGCGAGCCGGGCCATCGCGTCATAGATCGCCGCGTCGCCATGCGGGTGGTAATTTCCCATCACGTCGCCGGTGATCTTGGCGGATTTGCGAAAGCCCCCCGTGGAGGCCAGCCGCAGCTCGCGCATGGCATAGAGGATGCGCCGATGCACCGGCTTGAGCCCGTCGCGCGCATCGGGCAGCGCGCGGTGCATGATCGTCGAGAGCGCGTATTGAAGATACCGCTCCCCGAGCGCGCGGCGCAGGGGCTCGGAGGTCGTCGGATGGGCGGGCACGTCACTCATAGGGGCGATGTACCGCGCCCGCGCCGCGCGGTCCAGCGCCGATCACGCGCCCCAGCCCTCGGACTGCATCTCGATGAGCCGGCTCACGGTGCGCTCGAACTCGAACGCGCCCGCCCCCTCGACATAAAGCTGGTCGGGCCGGTCGGCGGCACTCGCGATGAGTTGCACCCGCGCCTCGTAAAGCGCGTCGATCAGGGTGACGAAGCGCTTCGCCTCGTTGAAATTGCCGCGCGACAGGATCGGGATGTCCTCGAGGATCAGCACCCGCACCGCCTCGGCCAGTGCAAGATAATCCGCCGCCCCCAGCGGCTGGCCGCACAGCTCCCAGAACCGCGCCCGCGCCACCCCGCCCGCGAAGGCCGGGATCGTGACATCGCGCCCCTGCACCCGCAGGGTGAGCGGCTCACCGGCCGCGCCGCCGGTCAGGTCGCGCCAGATCGCCGCGATCCCGGCGCGCGCCTCGGCGTCGTTGGGCGTGAACCAGACCCGCGCCCCCTCGAGCCGGTGCTGGCGGTAATCGGCCGCGCTCTCGAGTTCGAAGACGGTCATGCGCGCCTTGATAAGCTCGATGAAAGGCACGAAGAGCTGCCGGTTGAGCCCGTCCTTGTAGAGCTCGTCAGGCGGGCGGTTCGAGGTGGCCACGATCACGACCCCGGCGGCGAAGAGCCGCTCGAAGAGCCGCCCGACGATCATCGCATCGGTAATGTCGCTAATCTGCATCTCGTCGAAGCACAGAAGCCGCACCCCTTCGGCCACGCGATCGGCCACCGGAGCGAGCGCGTCATCGACGCCGCGCTTGCGCGCCGCGGTCATGCCGGCATGGATCTCCTGCATGAAGGCGTGAAAATGCACGCGCCGCTTGGCCTCGATGCGCGTCTCGCGGTGGAACAGGTCCATCAGCATTGACTTGCCGCGCCCGACCCCGCCCCACAGATAGAGCCCCTTCGCCGGCTCGGGCGGCTTGGCGAAAAGCGCGCGCAGCCCGCGCGGGGCGGGCGCGGCCGTCTCCAGCCGCTCGCGGATCGGGGCGAGTTCGCGCAGGGCCGCGCGCTGCGCGGGGTCGGGGTGCAACCCATCGCGCGCGATCAGCGCATCATAGGCGTCCTCGAGTGTGGTGCTCATGGCGCGGCCTCTTACCCGTCCGCGCCGCGCGGGAAAAGGGCGCGATTGCACCGGCGCCCCGGGCGCGGCACACAGGGACGCATCAGGACAAGGACCGAAGATGAAGCCCGCGCATCCCGAAACCCCGCCCCCCGCCGACGCCGAGACCCGCCGCGCCGCGCCCGCCGTGGTCTCCTATCCGCCCGAGACCCTGCCTGCGCCCGATCTCGCCGCCTACCACGCCGCGCGCGACGGCGCCGCGCCCATGGCCGGGATAACCGTGCCGCCACGGCAGGCACGGTGCTTCCGGGTGCCGGCCGGGCATGTTTTCCGGATCGTGAGCACCGAGGGGCCGCAGGTCGGCGATCTCAACCTGTGGGCGGCCGATGATCTTTCGGAGCGGTTCTATGCCGGCAAGACGCGCGCGCTGCACGGCACGCATCTGTCGGTCGGTGACCGGATGTGGTCGGGTTTTCCGCATCTGCGCCCGATGGCGACGATCATCCGCGACACGCTGGACTGGTACGGCTTCGACGCCGATGGCGGCTCGGTGCATGACGTGATCGGCACGCGCTGCGACCCCTACACCAATCACCTGCTCACCGGCACCGACTACCACCATTGCTGCCATTCCAACCTCACCCGCGCGCTGGCCGAAGAGACGGGCCTGTCGCTCGACGCGGCGGAGGGGCACGTCCATGACGTGCTCAACGTGTTCATGTGCACGGGCTTCCTGTGCGGGACGGGGCAGTATTTCATGAAGGCGAGCCCGGTGCGCCCCGGCGACACGCTGGAGTTCCT
>PUKW01000052.1 GCA_003550665.1 Paracoccaceae bacterium
AGAAGTGCGCAAGATCGGTTCCCGATCCTGCGCAACATGCTTTAGCAGGACCGGACCACATAGGTGCCGTCGCCGCGTGCATAGGCGCACTCGCCGCGATTCGTGTTGCGCGCGACCATCGCGCCCGCCGCGGCACCGCCGAGTGTCGAGACGATGGTCCAGTTCGGGTTCGCGTTGAGGACCTGCGCGGAAACGAAGCCGAGCCCGGCCCCCGCCGCGGCACCACCGAGCATGCGCTGCTCCGAGGTGGTCATTCCGCCGCCCTCGCAGGCGACGAGGGCGAGCATCGCGGCACCAGCCGCCAGTGGGGTAATGATACGCATGATGAGGATCTCCTGGAAAAGTACCATGCCGAGGACACCGCGGCAAACCGCATCGAGTCGATGCAGCACGGGAGACCTTACCACGCCCGCTCCCGGCGGCAGAGCATTTTCGCGTGAACTGCTGTGCCGCCGCGCGGTCAGCCGCCGCCGAACCCCCCCGCCGTCGGGGTCATCACGGTGATCGTCTCGCCCGCCTCGAGGATCGTCTGATCACAGCCCTTGAGCGGCTCCACGGTCCCGTCCTGGCGGCCCACCTCGGTGCGCCCGCGCTCGCCGTCCCCGCCCCCGGCCACGCCGCGCGGCGGCAGGGTGCGGTGCGAGGACAGGATCGCGCAATCCATCCGCTCGAGAAAACGCAGCCGGCGCAGCGTGCCGTCCCCTGCGCGCCACTTGCCGGCCCCGCCCGAGCCCGCGCGCAGGTGGAAATCCTCCAACAGCACCGGAAAGCGCAGCTCGAGCACCTCGGGGTCGGTGAGCCGCGAATTGGTCATGTGCACATGCACGCCGGAGGTGCCATCAAAGCCGCGCCCGTCATTCATCCGCCCCGCCGGCGAGCCCGAGCAGATCGTCTCGTAGTATTGATAGGCGTCGTTGCCGAAGGTGAGGTTGTTCATCGTCCCCTGGCTGTTGGCGATGGCGCCGAGCGCGCCGAAGAGCGCGTTGGTGACATGCTGCGAGGTTTCGACATTGCCGGCCACGACCGCGCGCGGATAGTCCGGCGCGAGCATCGAGCCTTCGGGGATGTTGATGTTGATCGGGCGCAGGCAGCCGGCATTCATCGGGATCGGCGCCTCCACCATCACCCGGAAGACATAGAGCACCGCGGCGCGGGTGACCGGCGCGGGGGCGTTGAAGTTGTTGGCCTGCGCGTCGGAGGTGCCGGTGAAATCGACGGTGGCCTCTCGCGCCGCGCGGTCCACGGTGATCTTCACGCGAATCGTCTGGCCGGTGTCGGTGGGGTATTCGTATTCGCAATCCTCGAGCTTGCCGAGCAGCCGCGCGACGGCCTCGGCGGCGTTGTCCTGCACGTGGCCCATATAGGCCTGCACCACCTCGAGCCCGAACTCCGACACCATGTGCCGCAGCTCACTGATCCCGCGCGCATTGGCGGCGATCTGCGCCTTGAGATCGGCGATGTTGGCCGTCGGGTTGCGGCAGGGGTAGGGATGATCCGTGAGCAGATCGCGCAGCGCCGCTTCGCGGAAGCTGCCCTTCTCGACGAGGCGGAAATTGTCGATAAGCACGCCCTCCTCGTCGACCGTGGTGGCGAGCGGCGTCATCGAGCCGGGCGCGGTGCCGCCCACATCGGCGTGGTGCCCGCGCGAGGCGACCCAGAACAGGATTTCGCGCTCGGCGTCGTCGAAAACCGGGGTGACCACGGTGATGTCGGGCAGATGCGTGCCGCCGTTATAGGGCGCGTTGAGCGCAAAGACGTCGCCAGGATGCACGTCGCCTTCGTTGAGCCGAATCACCGTCTCGACGGAGCGGTCCATCGAGCCCAGATGCACAGGCATATGCGGCGCATTCGCCACGAGCGCCCCGTCCGCATCGAACACCGCGCAGGAAAAATCCAGCCGCTCCTTGATGTTGACCGATTGCGCGGTGTTCTGCAGCGCCACGCCCATCTGCTCGGCGATGTTCATGAACAGGTTGTTGAACACCTCGAGCAGCACCGGGTCGGCCTTTTGCGTGCCGATGGCCTGGCTGCGCTGCATCTTCTCGGCGCGGGTCATCAGCACATGGTCATGCGCCGTGATCGCCGCGCGCCAGCCGGGCTCGACGACGATGGTCTGGTTGGGCTCGATGATGAGCGCGGGGCCGGTGATGGTGTTGCCCGGTGCTAGCCCCTCGCGGCGATACACCGCCGCCTCGACCCAGTCGCCGCCCGAGAAGATCGGCACGCGCCGATCGCTGTGCGCCTCGGTGGCGTGCGTCTCGGCGGCGGTTTCGGTGTCGGGGGCGGTCGCCGGTTCGTGGCCCTCGAGCTCGACGGCCTCGATGATGAGGCGCTTTTCGGGGCTCTTGAAACCGAACTGCGCCTTGTGGGCCGCCTCGAACGCCGATTGCGCGGCGGCGAGATCGGCGCCGTCGAAATCCACCGGAAGCGGCGTGTCGGTTCCCTCGTAGCGCAGATGCAGCTTTGCCCGGGTCTGCACGGCGCCCGCTTCGATGCCCTGGCGTGCCATCTCCTCGGCGACCTGCGCGCGCAGCGCCTTGAGCGCATCGTCGAGCGCGCTTCGGCTCTCCTCGGCAAGTGGAGCCTCCAGCGCCTTCTGCTGGCTGGTGAACACCGTCGAAAGCCCGATGCCGTAGGCCGACAGAAGCCCCGAAAGCGGGTGGATCAGGATCGATTCCATCCCCAGCGCATCAGCCACGAGGCAGGCATGCTGCCCGCCCGCGCCGCCGAAGGAATTGAGCAGGTATTTCGTCACATCGTAGCCGCGCTGCACGCTGATCTTCTTGATGGCGCCGGCCATGTTCTCGACGGCGATATGCAGGAAGCCCTCGGCCACCGCCTCGGGCGAGCGCCCCTCGCCGGCCTGCGCGGCGATCTCGGCGAACCGCGCGGCGACGGTGTCGCGGTCGAGCCGCTCATCCTGGCCGGGGCCGAAGATCGCCGGGAACAGATCGGGGTTGAGCTTGCCGAGCATGACATTGGCGTCGGTCACGGTGAGCGGGCCGCCGCGGCGGTAGCAGGCCGGGCCGGGATCGGCGCCGGCCGAGTCGGGGCCGACGCGAAAGCGCCCCGGCTCGGCGTGCAGGATCGAGCCGCCGCCGGCGGCCACGGTGTGCAGCCGCATCATCGGCGCGCGCATCCGCACGCCCGCCACCTCCGTCTCGAAAGCGCGCTCATAATCGCCCGCGAAATGCGCCACATCCGTCGAGGTGCCGCCCATGTCGAAGCCGATCACCTTGCCGAAGCCCGCGATCTCGGCGGTGCGGGCCATGCCCACCACGCCGCCCGCCGGCCCCGACAGGATCGCGTCCTTGCCCTGGAACCGCTCCGCTGCGGTCAGCCCTCCCGAGGACATCATGAATTGCAGCGTCGGCCCCGGCGCGCCCGCTTCCGTGGCGCCGAGCGCGGCCGAGACCCGCGCGACATACCGCGCGAGAATCGGCGTCAGATACGCATCCACCACGGTGGTGTCGCCGCGCCCGACGAGCTTGATCAGCGGCGAGACCTCGTGGCTGACGGAAACCTGCGAAAACCCGGCCTTGCGCACATGCGCGGCGAGCGCGGCCTCATGCTCGGGGTTGCACCAGGCATGCATCAGAACGATCGCCACCGCGTCGATGCCCTCGGCGCGCGCCTCAGCGAGCGCGTCATCGACGGAGGCGGGGTCGAGCGGCGTCTCCACCGAGCCATCCGCGCGAAGCCGCTCCTCGACCTCGATCACCCGCTCATAGAGCTGCTCGGGCAGTATGATTTCCTTGGCGAAGATGTCGGGCCGGGCCTGGTAGCCGAGGCGCAGCGCGTCGCGAAAACCGCGCGTGATCACCAGCGCAGTGCGGTCGCCCTTGCGCTCCAAAAGCGCGTTGGTGGCCACGGTGGTGCCCATGCGCACCACGCCGATGCGGGCCGCGTCGATCTCGCCGCCGAGGCTCTGGCGGATGCCCTCGATGGCGGCGTCCTCATAGGCCTCCGGGTTGTCCGACAGAAGCTTGAGCGCGGAAAGCCCGCCACCCGGCTCGCGCGCGATGATGTCGGTGAAGGTGCCGCCCCGGTCGATCCAGAAATCCCAGCGCCCCGCTTGATCGGCCATGACCGCACCCCTTCCATGAGATATTCGCAAATCGTTGACAAATTGCCATCGTGTGGTCAACCTCCCCGTCGTCAGTCCGCCGCGAAGGCGGCGCCAGACACAGGGAGACATGCCATGACGTACCTGACGAGAACCGCGCTGAGCGGGGCCGTGCTGGCCGGATCGCTCGCCGCCGCGCCCGCGCTCGCGCAGTCCAACTGGGACATGCCCACGCCCTACGGCGACGGGATCTTCCATACCCAGAACATCATGCAGTTCGCCGACGAGATCGAGGAGGCCACCGATGGCAGCCTGACGCTCACGATCCATTCGGCCAACTCGCTCTACGAGCACGGCGAGATCAAGGACAGCGTGCGCCGCGGCCTCGCGCCCATCGGCGAGATCCTGATGTCGCGGCTCGTCAACGAGGACCCGGTCTTCGGGGTCGATTCGATTCCGTTCCTTGCCTCGAGCTACGAGGAGGCCGAGGCGCTTTGGGAGGCGTCCCGCCCCGCCATCGAGGACAAGCTCGCCGAGGAGGGGCTCACCCTGCTCTACTCCGTGCCGTGGCCCGGCCAGAGCCTGTTTCTCAACGAGGAGGTCACCGAGCCCGAGCAGATGGAGGGGCTGAGTTTCCGCGCCTACAATGTCGCCACCGAGCGGCTCGCCGAGCTTCTCGGCGCCTCGCCCACCCAGGTCGAGGAGACGGATGTCCCCACGGCCTTTTCCACCGGGCGCGTCGAGGCGATGATCACCTCGCCCTCCACGGGGGTCAACGCGCAGGCCTGGGATTTCTCCTCGCACTACATCGACACGCAGGCCTGGCTGCCCAAGAACATGGTGTTCGTGAATACCGAGATGTTCGAGGCGCTCTCCGAAGAGGAGCAGGAGGCCGTGATGGAGGCCGCCGCCGCCGCCGAGGCGCGCGGCTGGGAGATGTCGATGGAGGAGACCGAGGCGCGCATCGCCGATCTCGAGGAGGGCGGCATGGAAGTGTCGCAGCCCAGCGAGGCGCTCTCGGAGCGGCTCGACGAGATCGGGCAGATCATGGCCGATGAGTGGCTGGAGGATGCCGGCGAGGCCGGTCAGGAGATCCTCGACGCCTATCACGACATGTAATCGGTCGGGCGGGGCTTCGGCCCCGCCGCTCTGTCGGAGACCGCGATGCGCAAGCTGCTCGACCGGCTCTACGGCGCGGCCCTCGCGGGGTCGTGCATCGGGATGGTGATCATCGCGAGCCTCGTCTTCATCCAGGTGATGGGCCGCGTGATCGATCGCGGGCTGTCGATGGCCGGGCTCGGCGGGCTCGGCATATCGATCCCCTCGCTCGCCGAGATCGGCGGTTATCTCTTCGTGGGCACCATCGCGCTGGCGCTGCCGGCGACGCTGCGCGCGGCGGGGCATGTGCGGGTCACGCTCGTGCTGCGCTTTCTCGGGCCGGCGGGCAACCGCATCCTCGCCTCGCTGGTCCTGGCGATCGCGGCGGCGATCGCGGGCTATGCGGCGTGGCATGTCGGTGACAACGCGGTCGATGCCTGGGCGCGCGGCTCGGTCTCCTACGGGCTGATCCCGATCCGGACCTGGATTCCGCAGGCGGTGATGACGCTCGGCCTCGCGATCTTCGCCGTCGCGCTCATCGACGAGCTGGTGAGCGCGGTGCGCGGGCAGGACCCGGCCTTTCGCGTCGAGGAGCGGCGGCGCGAGGAAGAGGGTATCGGCTGATGGAGATCGGCCTGCTCTCCATCGTGCTCGTCGCGGTGCTGTTCGGTTTCCTGCTTCTGGGGTTGTGGGTCGGCTTCGCGCTGATGGCGGTCGCGCTCGTGGCGATGGAGCTTGCCACCCCAGCCCCCACCGGCACCGTCTTCGCCACCTCGATCTGGAGCGGGCTGAACTCCTGGGATCTCACCGCGCTGCCGATGTTCATCTGGATGGGCGAGATCCTGTTTCGCTCGCGATTGTCGAGCGATCTGTTCACCGGGCTGTCGCCCTTCACGCGGCGGCTGCCGGGCGGGCTCTTGCACGTCAACATCCTCGGCTGCGCGCTGTTTGCGGCGGTGTCGGGCTCCTCGGCGGCGACGACGGCGACGGTGGGCAAGATGTCGCTGCCCGAGCTGCGCCGGCGCGGCTACGACATGCGCATCGCCATCGGCACGCTCGCCGGCTCCGGCACCTTCGGTTTCCTGATTCCGCCCTCGATCATCCTGATCGTCTATGGCGCGGCGACCGAGCAATCCATCGCGCGGCTGTTTCTCGCCGGGCTGGTGCCGGGGCTGATGCTGGCGGCGCTGTTTGCCGGATACGTGATGCTCTGGGCGCGGTTCAACCGCGCGCTGATGCCCGAGCCCGATCCGCGGCCCTCCTGGCGCGAGCGCGCCGTCGCGCTCAAGCTGCTCCTGCCTACGGTGCTGCTGATCGTGGCGGTGATCGGCTCGATCTATGCCGGGCTCGCGGCACCCACCGAGGCCGCGGTGGTGGGCGTGTTCGGCGCGCTGTTCATCTCCTGGGTCAGCGGCGGGCTCGACCGGACCACCGCGCTTGCCAGTCTGCGCGGTGCCGCGATCACCACCTGCATGATCGCCTTCATCCTCGCCGGCGCGTCCTTCCTGACCACGGCGATGGGCTACACCGGCATCCCGCGCAGCCTCGCCGCCTGGATCGGCGAGCAGGGCTATTCGCAGTTCGCGCTGCTCACGGCGCTGCTGCTCTTCTTCATCGTGCTGGGCTTTTTCCTCGACGGCATCTCGATCGTGGTGCTGACGACCTCGGTGATCATGCCGATGGTGACCGCGGCGGGGATCGACCCGATCTGGTTCGGTATCTTCCTCGTGCTCGTCGTCGAGATGAGCCAGATCACGCCGCCGGTGGGGTTCAACCTGTTCGTGCTGCAATCGATCACCGGGCGCGGCATCTTCGAGATCGCGCGCATGGCGCTGCCGTTCTTCCTTCTGCTGGTGCTGGCCACGGCGATCATCTCGCTGTTTCCCGAGCTCGCGCTGTGGCTGCCGGGCACGATGATGTCGCGATGAGCGCGCGGGGAGATAGAGCGGACGGCGTCGGCCCGGTCGTCTCCTCGGCGCATCTGGCGCGCTCGGGGCTGCCGGCGCTCTCGGAGGTCGAATTCGCGCTGACCATGTCCAATCATGCCTATCAGCGCTGGATGGTGCGTTGCATGACCGCGGCAGGGGCGCCGGGGATGTCGGCGCTCGAGGTTCTGGTGCTGCATCTCGTCCATCACCGCGCCCGCGCCAAGACACTCGCCGATATCTGCCTCGTGCTGCATATCGAAGACACGCATCTGGTCAATTACGCGGTGCGCAAGCTCGCCGCGCAGGGCTACGTTGCCACCGGGCGCAGCGGCAAGGAAAAGACCGTCGCGGTGACTGAGGCGGGCGCGGCGCTGTGCACGCGCTACGGCGAGGTGCGCGAGGCGCTGCTGGTGCGGTCGGCGCGTGAGCTCGGCATCGACGCGGCGGAGTTGTCGCGCCTAGCGCGGCTGCTGCGCGCGCTGTCGGGCAGCTACGATCAGGCCGCACGCGGCGCGGCGGCGCTGTGAGCCGGATCGCGCTGATCTTCGATGCGCTCGCCCGGCATGGCCGGATGCTGCTGATCGCGGGGCTGGTGCTCGGGATCGCGTTCCCGGCGCTGGCGCGGGAGATGGAGCCGCTGATCGTGCCGCTCATCATGGTGATGCTGGTCATCGCGGCGGCGCGCATCGGCCCCTTCGAGGCGCGGCTGCGCCCCGCCGCGCTGCCCCGCGCGCTCCTCATGACGGTGACGCTTCAGACGCTGATGCCGCTGGCGGGGATCGCGGCGCTTGCGGCGCTCGGCGTGCTCGACCGGCCGTGGGCGCTTGGCGTGGTGCTTGCGCTCGCGGGCGCGCCGATCACGGGCAGCCCGGGCCTTGCGATCCTGTCGCGGGCGGACCCGGTGCCGGCGCTGCGGCAGGTGGTGCTGGGCACGGCGCTGTTGCCGCTCACGGTGCTGCCGGTGTTCTGGCTGATGCCGGTGCTGGAGGCGCCCCTCGACATGCTGGGGGCGGCGGCGCGGCTGCTGGCGATCATCCTGGTCTCCGGGGCGGTCGGCTTCTGGCTGCATTCGCGGGTCGCGGCACTGCGTGCGCCGGAGGGGCGGGCGGCGCTCGACGGGGCGATGGCGCTCAACATGGCGGTGGTGGTGATCGCCCTTATGGCGGCGGTGGGCCCGGCGCTGTGGGCGGGGGAGGCGGCGCTGTGGTGGCTGCTCGTGCTGGTGCTGGGGCTTAACTTCGCCTCGCAATTCGCAGTAGCGGGGACGGCGCGCGCGCTCGGTGCGGGAGCGGCGGCGCCGGCGATGGGGATCGTAGCCGGCAACCGCAACCTCGCGATCTTTCTCGGCGCGCTGCCGCCCGACATCGTCGCCTCGGTGATGCTGTTCGTGGGGGTCTATCAGGTCCCGATGTATCTCACGCCGCTGGTGATGACGGGGATCTACCGGCGAATGGTTGCCGCAGCGCCGTGATGCGCTTGCGCGCCGCCGCGCCGTGGTGTCTGCTGGATGCGAATCGAACGAAGGGCATTGTCGATGTCGCAGACCCTTGCCGACCGTCTGGCGGCGTTCACCTCCCTGTTGATCGTGCTGCTTGTCACCTTCGGCTCGCTGATCCCGGGCAGCTCGCTGCCCGACGCGCCGGGCAGCGACAAGCTGCATCATTTCGTGGCCTATGCGGCGATCGTGTTCCCGGTCTGCGTGGTGCGTCCGCGCGCGGCGCTGTGGATGGTGCCGCTGGCGGTGGCGTATGGCGGGATGATCGAGGCGATCCAGCCGACATTCGGCCGCACCGCGGATCTGGGCGATGTCGTCGCCAACACGACCGGTGCGCTCATCGGCGCGGCGGCGGCCTGGGCGGCGCACCGCCCCCTCGCCCGCCTCGTGCTGCGCCGCGCCTGAGCCTCAGCCCCACGGCCCCGCGCCTGAACGCGGCGCCGGGCGCGCGGCCTGCCCGAACTCGCCGGCCATCTCGCGCAGTGCCTTGATGCGGTTCTCGGTGGCGGGATGGGTCGAGAAGAGCTTGTCATGGGCGTGCGCGTGCAGCGGGTTGATGATGAACATGTGCGCCGTGGCCGGGTTACGCTCGGCGGAGTGATTGTCGATGCGCGCCGCGCCGCGCTGGATCTTCTCGAGCGCGGCGGCGAGCCACATCGGGTTGCCGCAGATCTGCGCCCCTTCGCGGTCGGCGGCGTATTCGCGCGTGCGGCTGATCGCCATCTGCACGAGCCCGGCCGCCAGCGGCGCGAGGATCATCATCGCGATCACCCCCACGATCCCGAGCGGGTTGTTGCGGCTGCCGCCGAAGAACAGCGCGAAATTGGCCAGCATCGAGATCGCGCCCGCCATCGTCGCGGTGAAGGTCATGATCAGCGTGTCACGGTTGCGGATATGGGCGAGCTCATGCGCCATCACTGCGGCGAGCTCCTCGCGGGTGACGCTGCGCATCAGGCCCGTCGTTGCCGCGACGGCGGCGTTTTCCGGGTTGCGCCCGGTGGCGAAGGCGTTGGGCTGGTCGGTCTCGATGACAAAGACCTTGGGCACGGGCATGCCCGCGCCCTGGGCCATGTCGCGCACCATGCCGACGAGCTCGGGCGCGCTGGAGATATCAACCTCGCGCGCATTGTGCATGCGCAGCACCATCTTGTCGGAGTTCCACCAGGCATAGACATTCATCCCCCCCGCGATGGCGAGCGCGATGATCATGCCGACCTCGCCCGCCAGCAGCAGGCCGAGCCCCATGAAAAGCGCCGTCATCGCGGCCATAAGGATTGCAGTGCGTGCGAAGGTCATGCGTGGCGGTCTCCTGTTTTCGGTCAGGGGGGATATGGGGCGGGGCGCACGCCCCCGCAAGTCGCCGCGCGGTGGCATTGCCATTGGGCAAGGCCCCGCTTAGACGGGATGAAACAGGCAAGGGGGGCCGCATGGCCAATCATCTGCATCACGGCGATCTGCCCGACGGGCTCGATCTCGGCACGGTCGTGGCGATCGACTGCGAGACGATGGGGCTTCATCCGCATCGCGACCGGTTGTGCCTCGTGCAGATGTCGGCCGGGGACGGGCAGGCGCACATGGTGCAGGTCGCGAAGGGTCAGGACCGCGCGCCCAATCTCGCGCGGATGCTGGCCGACCCGCAGGTGCTCAAGCTGTTCCATTTCGGCCGCTTCGACATCGCGGTGCTCGAACAAGCCTTCGGGGTGCGCACCGCGCCGGTCTACTGCACCAAGATCGCCTCGAAGCTCGTGCGCACCTACACGGATCGCCACGGGCTCAAGTATCTGCTCTCCGAGCTGTGCGGCATCGACATCTCCAAGCAGCAGCAGAGCTCCGACTGGGGCGCGGCCGAGCTGAGCGCCGCGCAGCTCGATTACGCGGCCTCGGATGTGCTCTATCTGCATCAGCTGCGGGCCGAGCTCGACCTGCGGCTGGCGCGGGAAGGGCGCACGGCGCTGGCGCAGGCCTGTTTCGATTTCCTGCCCGAGCGTGCCGCGCTCGATCTCGCCGGCTGGCCGGAGCAGGACATCTTCGCGCACTGAGCGCGCACGGATCGGGAGGAGCGCGATGGGGCTGACGCAGCTTGGCCACTCGCGGCTTGTGAAAGCGGCCAAGGTGGTTCTGCCGCTCGCGGCGCTGGCGATCCTGTCGACGCTGTTCCTGCTGCCGCGCCCCGTCGATCCGACCCGCGCGATCCCGCAATTCGGCATCGACATCGAGGATCTCGCCCGCGACCCGCGCGTGACCGAGGCGAGCTATGCCGGCGTGCTCGACGATGGCGGCGCGCTCACGGTCACCGCGGCGACGCTGCGCACCGACCAGGACCGGTTCACCCGGCTCAACGTGACCGACGTGATGCTGGCGCTCGACACCCCGGATGGCGCGCGGCTCGCCGCGAGCGCGCGAACCGGGCGCATCGATCAGGGAACCGACCTGATGACGCTGCGCGGCGATGTCCGGATTGACGACGCGACGGGCTATCGCCTGCGCACCGAGCACCTGACCGTCGCGCTCGATCGGACCTGGATTTCCGCTACGACGCCGGTGCGCGGCGCGGGCCCCGGGGGCACGCTCACCGCGGGCGGCATGGAACTCACGCGCGGCGGCGACGGCGCGCATCTTCTCGTTTTCACCAGCGGCGTCGAACTGATATATCGTCCCGACTAGAATGGAGCCTGCATGGGTCATCGCATTGCGCCGTTCCTTATCGCGTTGTGGATCGTGATCTCGCCGGCCGCGGCGCAGGAGGCCGAGCTCGATTTCGGCCCCACCGACCACGACGCCGCGGCCCCGATCGAGGTCACCTCCGAGCGGCTCAGCGTCGATCAATCGGCCGGGATAACCGTCTTTACCGGCGATGTGGTGATCGCGCAGGGGGCGATGCGGCTGTCGGCAGATCGCGTCGAGGTCGATTACGGCGAGGGTGGCGCGCCGGGGCGCGACAGGATCCGCCGCATGACCGCGACGGGCGGTGTGACCGCGGTCTCCGGCGAGCAGGAGGCCGAGGCCGCCGAGGCCGTCTACGATGTCGCGAGCGGGCGCATCGAGATGCGCGGCGACGTGTTGCTCACCCAGAGCGGCAGCGCGATCACGGGCGATGTGCTCGTCATCGACCTCGCCGACGGGACCGGCACCATGGAGGGGCGGGTGCGCACCCTGCTGCAGCCGGATGCGCGCGAATGACCGCCGGCAGCGACGCCCCGGCCGAGGGGTTGCAGGCGCATCACCTGCGCAAGAGCTACAAGCGCCGCGCGATCATCGGCGATGTCAGCCTGTCGCTCGGGCGCGGTGAGGTGGCCGCGCTGCTCGGCCCGAACGGCTCGGGCAAGACGACCTGCTTTTACATGATCGCCGGGCTCGTGGCCCCGGATGCCGGGCAGGTCGTGCTCGATGGCACGGATGTCACCGGGCTGCCGATGTATCGCCGCGCGCGGCTCGGCATCGGCTATCTGCCGCAGGAGGTGTCGATCTTTCGCGGCCTGAGCGTCGAGGACAATATCCGCGCCGTGCTCGAGATCGTCGAGCCCGACCGCGCGCGCCGGCGCGACCGGCTCGAGCAACTTCTCGGCGAGTTCTCGATCGGGCATCTGCGCCGCGCCCCGGCGCTGTCGCTTTCGGGCGGTGAGCGGCGGCGCTGCGAGATCGCGCGCTGCCTCGCCGCCGATCCGAAATATCTGCTGCTCGACGAGCCCTTCGCCGGGGTCGATCCGCTCGCCGTGGCCGATATCCGCGGCCTCGTCGCCCAGCTGCGCACGCGCGGCATCGGCGTGCTGATCACCGATCACAATGTGCGCGAGACGCTCGGCATCGTGGATCGGGCCTATATCCTGCATGGCGGCACCGTACTGATGAGCGGCACGGCCGAGGAGGTCGTGCAGGATCCGCGGGTGCGCGAGGTGTATCTGGGCGAAGGCTTCCAGTACGGCTGAGGGGAGGCGGATCATGGCGCAGAGACAGCGGCTCGAGCTGCGCCAGACGCAGCGTCTCGCGCTGACCCCGGCGCTGCGCGAATCGCTGCGCATGCTGCAACTGCCCGCCGACCGGATCGAGGCGGCGCTCGCCGCCGAAGCCGCGGAAAATCCGTTCCTGCGCCTTCAGCCGCCGCGTCGCGTGCCGGCGATCTCGGCGCATGATGTCGCGCTCGAGACAACGGCGGCCGGCGAGTCGCTGCAGGCGCGCATCGCGGCGCAGATCCGGCTGATGGACCTGCCGGGGCCGGTGCGCGCGGCGGCGCTGGCGCTCGCGGGCGAGCTCGGCGCCGATGGCTATCTCGAGGAGGACATGGCGTCGCTGGC
>PUKW01000258.1 GCA_003550665.1 Paracoccaceae bacterium
CCTCGGTCGCGCTTCTCGATGCGCTCAACGCCTTCGAGGGGCCGGTGATCGAGGTGCATATCTCCAACATCCACAAGCGCGAGAGCTTCCGGCATCATTCCTATGTCAGCCTGCGCGCCGACGGGGTGATCGCGGGCTGCGGGGTGCAGGGCTACGAGCTCGCCGTGCTGCGCATGGCCCGGCTGATCGCAGCGGGCTGACGGCTGCCCGATTCGCGGGCGGTTTTGGTGCGGCGCGGGCGCTGACGGCTCCGGCACTTGTCAGCCGCGCGAATGCCTGCAACTCTCGAAGGCCGGCACAGGGCCGCGATAAGGGGGCACGGCATGAACGAACTGGCGCGGCGGCTCGGGTTGCGGACCGACCCGGTGATCTTCTTCTGGTCGGCAGGGCTGATGGTGCTCTTTCTCGCGGCGCTGCTGATCGCGACGGAGGCGATCGGGGCCTTCTTTGCCGATGCGCGCGGCTGGATCGTCACCAATCTCGGCTGGGTCTTCATCTTCGGGGTGACGACCTGGCTGCTGTTCCTGATCTGGCTTGCCTTCAGCCGCTTCGGCACGCTGCGCCTCGGCGCCCCGGATGACCGGCCCGAATACTCCAACCTGTCCTGGTTCACGATGCTGTTCGCCGGCGGCATCGGAACAGTGCTCATGTTCTGGGGCGTGGCCGAGCCGATCCTGCATTTCGCAAGCCCGCCCTATGCCGACACCGCGGCCCATTCCGTGCAGGCCGCGCGCGAGGCGATGGGCTTTTCGCTCTATCATCTCGGGCTGCACACCTGGGCGATCTTCACGCTGCCGGGGTTGGCCTTCGCCTTCTTCATCTATCGCTACAACCTGCCCATGCGGGTGAGCGCGGTGTTCTATCCCTTCCTCGGCGAGGGCATCTATGGCCCCGTCGGCAAGGCGATCGACGTGCTCGCGATTCTGGGGACGCTTTTCGGGGTGGCGGTCTCGATCGGGCTGGGCACCCAGCAGATCAATGCCGGCCTGTCCGAGCTGTTTGGCCTCCCCGACACGGTGTTCTCCAAGGTGGTGATCATCGCGCTTCTGACGGCGGTGGCGACGGCGTCGATCGTGGCCGGGCTCGATCGTGGGGTGAAGCTTCTGTCGAACATCAACATCGCGATGGCGTCGGCGCTGATGCTGTTCGTGCTGCTCACCGGCTCGACCCTGTTTCTGGTGCGCGGGATCATCGAGACGGTGGGGATTTACGCGACCAACCTGTTCCCGATGGCGTTCTGGAACGACATGCTCGCCCAGTACACGAGCGAATCGGGCTGGGGCTGGCAGGGGGGCTGGACGGTCTGGTACTGGGCCTGGACGGTGACCTGGGCGCCCTTCATCGGCATCTTCGTCGCGCGCATCTCGAAGGGGCGCACGATCCGCGAATTCGTGCTCGGGGTGCTGTTCGCGCCCTCGGCCTTCACGCTGATCTGGTTCGCGATCTTCGGCTGGTCGGCGATGGAGATCGACGGCATCGGCGAGCAGGCGCGCGCTGCACTCGGCGAGAATGCCGGCATGATCGAGGACGCGGTCGGGCGCGGGCCGGAATTCGCGATGTTCGCCTTCTTCGAGAACTTCCCCGCCACACAGCTCATCCAGGGGCTCGCCGTGGTGATCGTGGCGATCTTCTTCGCAACCTCCTCGGACTCCGCCTCGCTCGTGGTCGATCTTCTGTGCACCGGCGATCCCGAGTCGGGCCCGGTCCGCCAGCGGGTGTTCTGGGGCGTCTCGGAAGGGGCGGTGGCGGCGATGCTGATCGTGCTTGCCGGGCAGGAGGGGCTCGTGGCGCTGCAGCAGGTCATCACCGTGGTGGGGCTGCCGGTCTTCGTGCTGGTCTTCGCGATGCTGTTCGCGCTGCTCAAAGCCGTTCTGGGCGAGGAGGCGCGCATGGCCGATCAGGCGCGCCAAAGCTGAGCCGTCAGACCCCGGCGAGCCGACCGACCCCGGCGATCCAGAGGCTCAGCGTCGCGAAGCTCGCCAGCACCGCGATCAGCAGCGCCGTGGCACTGAGCATCTCGATGCCGGCGCGCGCGCCGAACAGCGGATAGACCGACATCATCGGCGCGGCCGCGAAGATCACCCCGCCGAGCAGCACCCAGCCATCGATCCCCGGCGTCAGCCCGAGTGCCGCGAGCACGGCGAGCGGGTGCAGCACGAGCTTGCCCGCCACGATCACCCCCGCATTGGCGCGGACCCCGGCCATCGGGAGCTGTGCGATGGTCGCGCCGAGCACGAAGAGCGCGATCGGCGGCGCCACCCCGGCAAGCATGTCGACCGCCCCCGCCAGCACAGCGGGCAGCCCGAGCCCGGCCAGCGAGAAGGCCAGCCCGGCCATGAGCGCGAGGATGATCGGGTTGGCGAACACGCTGCGCAGCGCCTGCAGACCCGCGGCGCGCCCGGCGCCCCCGGCGCGCGCCGACAGCGCCAGCGCGAGCGGGATCATCAGGACATTCTCCACCACCATCGCCTGCGCCAGCAGCGGCGCGGCCCCCGCGCCGATCACGCCGAGCGCGATGGGATAGCCCATGAAGCCGCTGTTCGAGCCCGCCATGCCGAGCCCGACCATCGCCCCCGCCGCCATGTCGAAGCCCATCACCCGCCGCGCGATCCACAGCCCCGCGCCGAAGGCGATCAGCGAGCCCGCTGCATAGGCGCCGATGAACCGCCAGTTGAGCGTCTCGCCCGCCGGCAGCCCCGTGACCGCGTCGAAGATCAGCGTGGGCAGCGCAATTTTCATCACGAAATCGCCGAGCGGGCGGGTATGTGCGGGCTCGACATACCCCGTCCGCACGGCGGCGAAACCGAGCGCGATCAGCGTGAAGAGCGGCAATATCGTCGCGAGAAGGGCCATTCATGCGCCCTGCGACGGCAAGGCCCGTTCGTCGATCATGCGGTGCGCCAGCCAAGACACGGGGCCGATCACCATGATCGACCCCGCGGATCCTATCCTGCGCGCGCGGCAGACTGAAGGCGAATGGCGCCGCGCGGGCGCGCGGCTCAGTCCATGCGCTGGGAGTAAAGATAGGCGATCAGGTCGGAGCGGTCATCCGCGTCCGAGATGCCGCCATAGGCCATCTGGTTGCCCGGAATGTAGTCATCCGGATCCTCCAGCCAGGCGTCGAGCGCTTCCGGCGTCCACGGGCCTTCATAATCGGAAAGGGCCTGCGAATAGCTCCAGTCATCGACCGCGGCGACATCGCGCCCGACGATGTTGACCAGGTGCGGCCCGGCGCGGTTCTGCTCGCTGTCATAGACGTGGCAGGCCGAGCACTGCGTCCACAGGCTGGCGCCATTGGCGAGATCGGCATCGGCGGCGATCTCGAAATCCTCGGCGGCGGCGTCCTCGGCGACCTCTTCGGGGTCCTCTTCGACCGCGTCCTCCTCGCGGGCTTCCTGCGTGTCCTCGTCGGCGGGCTCTTCCTCGGCGGCTTCGTCTTCGGCGACGTCCTCCTCCTCGGGCGCAGCCTCCTCTTCGTCCTCGTCCTCCTCGACGGCGGCGGTCTCGGTCTCCTGGGGCGCCGGTTCCTCGGCTGTCCGCTCGACGCCATCACCGAAGCCGCGCACCGCGAACAACAGGATCAGGAGCGCACCACTGCCGGCTGCGAACCCCCGGACGAGCTTTTCTTCGGTGCTCATCTTGCTAAAATCGATCTTGCCAAAGTCCATCACGTCCTCGCTGCTGGTTTTTCGGGCGTCATGCCGCTTGCTCCTCCATCGGCATCCCTCGGGCGCGATCCCGCCGGCACAGGCGTCAGCGGCCGAACGGGACACGTCCCTCCGAATGACTACGCCAAATCTCGCCGCCCGGTTCAAAATTTTTTGCGATGGGCGTATTTTTTCCTGCACGCGGACCGGATCCGCTGATCTCTTGCGCGGCTTGCGGGGCGCGCGCGGCCGGCTTAGGCTGTGGCGCGGGCGCATGGCCGAAGGCCGTGAAAGCGCCCGTGGCAAGCACGGCGGAACCAGAATGGACACCAGACCGAACTCCGACGAGGCGCGCGACATCCGCGTCAACCTGCACCCCTACACCAATGCGCGCCGCCATCAGCAGGCCGGGCCGCTGATCCTCGAGCGCGGCGAGGGCGTGCATGTGATCGACAATCACGGCCGGCGCTACATCGAGGCGATGGCCGGGTTGTGGAGCGTCGGGGTGGGCTTCTCGGAGCCCCGGCTCGTCGAGGCGGCAGCGGCGCAGATGCGCAAGTTGCCGTATTACCACAGCTTCTCGCACAAATCGCACGGCCCGCTGATCGACCTTGCCGAGCATCTCGTGGAGATTGCGCCGGTGCCGATGAGCAAGGTGTTCTTCACCAATTCGGGCTCCGAGGCCAACGACACCGCGATGAAGTTGATCTGGTACCGCGCCAACGCCATGGGCGAGCCCGAGCGCAAGAAGATCATCGCGCGCAAGCGCGGCTATCACGGCGTCACCATCGCCTCGGCGAGCCTGACGGGGCTGCCCTACAACCATGCCTCCTTCGACCTGCCGATCGCGGGCGTGCTGCACACGGGCTGCCCGCATTACTACAAGGAGGCGCAGCCCGGCGAGAGCGAGGACGATTTCACCACCCGCCTTGCGGGCGAGCTCGAGGAGCTCATCCTCGCCGAGGGACCCGAGACCATCGCAGCGTTCTTCGGCGAGCCGGTGATGGGCGCGGGCGGCGTCGTGGTGCCGCCCGACGGCTACTGGGCCAAGATCCAGACGGTGCTGCGCCGCTACGGCATCCTGCTGGTGGCCGACGAGGTGATCTGCGGGCTCGGGCGGACCGGGCGGCTCTGGGGCAGCCAGACCTACGAGATCGAGCCCGACATGCTCGTGAGCTCCAAACAGCTTTCCTCCTCCTATCAGCCGATCGCGGCGCTGCTGATGAACGAGCGTGTCTTCGAGCCGATCGCCGACGAGACCAACCGCCTCGGCACGCTCGGGCATGGCTACACGGCGGGCGGCCATCCGGTCGCCGCGGCGGTGTCGCTGGAAAATCTGCGCATCATCGCCGAGCGCGGGCTGGTGGAGAACGCCGCCGAGACGGGCGCCTACATGCAGCGCCGGCTGCGCGAATTCACCGGGCATGATCGCGTGGGCGAGGTGCGCGGCGTCGGGCTGATCGCGGCGATGGAGCTCTTGCCGCAGGAAGGTGCGGCGCCCGGCGCGGCGGGGGCGGCGATGAACGCCGCGCTGCTCGAGCAGGGCGTGATTTCGCGCAACATGGTCGATGCGGTGGCCTTCTGCCCGCCGATGATCATCACCGAGGCGCAGATCGACGAGATCGTCGGCGCCGTGGGCCGCGCCCTCGACACGCTCGCGGCCGCGCGATGAGCGATCCGAAAATAGGGCAACGCTCTTGACGGACCCGTATGCGTGCGGAAATATTGCCAAAGTCAAACAGGGAGTAAGAAAAATGCGTAAGGCAGTCACGACCTCCGCGCTCGCCGCGACCACCGCGCTCGCCGCGGGCGCGCTCGCCACCCCCGCGCTCGCGGATCTGACGATCGCGTCCTGGGGCGGGTCCTACCAGGATGCGCAGCGCACGCTCTATTTCGAGCCCTTCGCTGAGGAGCGAGGCATCAGCATCACCGAGGATGATTTCGTCGGCGGCATCGGCGGGCTGCGCGCGCAGGTCACCGGCGGCGCGCCGAACTGGAACATCGTGCAGGTCGAGGCCGAGGAACTCACGCTGGGCTGCGAGGAAGGGCTCTTCGTGCTCATCGATTACGACCTGCTGGAATACGACGAGGACGACTTCATCGAGGGCGCGGCCACGGAATGCGGTGTGGGCAACATCGTGTGGTCCAAGGTGCTCGGCTATGACGCCGACCGCATCGAGGGCGATACCCCCGAAAGCTGGGAGGATTTCTGGGATCTCGAGACCTGGCCGGGCCAGCGCGGGCTGCGCCGCGGGGCGCAGTACAACCTCGAATTCGCCCTGATGGCGGACGGCGTTCCCGCCGACGAGGTCTATGACGAGCTGCGCACCGAGGAGGGCGTCGATCGCGCCTTCGAAAAGCTCGACGAGATCCGCGATGACGTGACCTGGTGGGAGGCCGGCGCGCAGCCGCTGCAGATGCTCGCCTCCGGGGAAGTCGCGCTCACCTCGGTCTATAACGGCCGGCTGACCGGCTCGAACCGCGCGGAGGGCACAAACTTCGCCGGCGTCTGGCCGGGCAGCATCTATGCCATCGACAGCTGGGTGATCCTCGAGGGCACGCCCGATGTCGAGCTCGCGCATGACTTCATCAGCTTCGCGAGCCACCCCGAGCGCCAGGCGCAGCTGCCCGAATACATCGCCTACGGCGCGACCCATGCCGGAGCGGACGAGTACATCTCCGAGGATGACGCGCCGCATCTGCCCACGACGCCCGAAAACCTCGACGTCGCCATCGAGTTCGACACCGAGTTCTGGGTCGAGAACATCGAGGCGCTGAACGAACGCTTCGACCGCTGGGCGGCGCGCTGAGGCGGGCGCGGCCATCGCACACAGCGCCACAGATCCCGGCGTGACGGTTTCCGGGTCCGATACCACGGGCCCGGAGCTGCGCGCGCGGCTGCGCCGGTCGCGGCGGCGCTCGACCCTCATCTCGGTCGGGCTCGTTGCGCCGGTGGTGCTGTTTCTGGTGGTGTTCTTCGTGGTGCCGATCGTGCAGATGCTGGGCGTGTCGGTCTATGACCGCTCGGTCTCCGAGGGCATGCCCCGCACCGCAGCCGTCATCGGCACATGGGACCGCGACGGCCTGCCCGGCGAGGAGGTGTACGCCGCCATCGGCGAAGACCTCGTCGAAGGGCAGGCCGAGCGCGCCCTCGCCGGCCCCGCGCGCCGGCTCAACCAGGAACTTTCGGGCTACCGCACCGTCATCTTCGGCACCGCGCGCGGCCTGCCCGAAGAGCCGCCCGAAAGCTGGCGCGAGACGCTGATCGAGGCCGATGAGCGCTGGGGCGATCCCGCGCATCTCGTGATCCTGCAGCGCGCCGTGAACCCGCTGACCGATTACTTCATGCTCTACGCGCTCGACATGGAGCGCGATATCGAGGACGCGATCCGCCTGCAGGATTCGGATGAGCGGCTGTTTCTCGGGCTGATCCAGCGCACCATGACGATCGCGGTGACGGTCACTCTGGTCTGTCTCGCGATGGGCTATCCGGTGGCGTATCTGCTGGCCAATACCGGGGGCTCGCTGCGCTACGCGCTTCTGGTGCTGGTGCTCCTGCCGTTCTGGACCTCGCTTCTGGTGCGCACGGCGGCGTGGATCGTGGTGCTGCAAACGGAGGGCATCGCGAACACTTTCCTGATGTGGTCGGGGATCACCTATGAGCCGATCCGCATGATCTACAACCGGTTCGGCACCGTGGTGGTGATGAGCCAGGTGCTGCTGCCCTTCATGATCCTGCCACTCTACGCGGTGATGAGCGGCATCTCGCACTGGAACATGCGCGCGGCGCAGAGCCTTGGCGCCCCCTTCGCGACGGCGTTCCGGCGGGTCTACATGCCGCAGACCATGCCGGGCGTGGCGGCGGGCACGCTGCTCGTCTTCATGCTCTCGGTGGGCTATTACATCACGCCCGCGCTCGTCGGCGGCTCGGGCGACCAGATGCTGAGCTATTTCATCGCCTTCTACGCCAACGAGACCGTCAACTGGGGTCTCGCGGCGGCGCTGGGGACGGTGCTGATGGTGATCGTGCTGACGATGTTCCTGCTCTACAACTATATCTTCGGGCTTGATCGGATGAAGCTGAGCTGATGCGCCTGCCCCCCTATGCCACCCCGGCGCAACGCCTCGGATACTGGCTCTATATCGCCTTCTGCACGCTGGTGTTCGGGTTCCTGGTGCTGCCGCTGATCGCGATCGTGCCGCTGTCGTTCAACTCCACGACCTTCCTGACATACCCGATGCCCGGCGTGAGCTGGCGCTGGTACGAGGATTTCTTCTCCTCATCGAGCTGGCGGCTGTCGATCTACAACACCATGGTGGTGGGGGTATCGGCCGCACTCCTGGCGACGGCGCTCGGGACGATGGCGGCGCTGGCGATTGCACGCACGCAGCTGCCGGGCAGCCGGATCATCATGGCGCTGATCATTTCGCCCATGGTCGTGCCGCTGGTGATCACGGCGCTGGGGATGTTCTTCTTCTTCACGCGGCTGGGGCTGACGAACTCGCTCGCCGGGCTGATCGTGGCGCATACCGCGCTCGGCATTCCCTTCGTGGTGATCACCGTGTCGGCCACGCTGCAGGGCTTCGATTTCAACCTGCCCCGCGCGGCCGCCTCGCTCGGGGCGCCGCCGCTGTTCGCGTTTCGCAAGGTCACGCTGCCGGTGATCGCGCCGGGGGTGATCGTGGGCGGGCTGTTCGCGTTCGCCACCTCCTTCGACGAGGTCGTCGTGGCGATCTTCCTCGTCGGCCCCGGCCAGCGCACCCTGCCGCGGCAGATGTTCAGCGGCATTCGCGAGAATCTCGACCCGACGATCGCGGCGGCGGCGAGCTTCATGATCCTGATCTCGATCATACTTCTGTTCTGTGTCGAGATGCTGCGGCGCCGGTCCGAGCGGGTGCGCGGCCTGCGCTGAGCTTGCCGCGACGCGGATGGCGCCCTAGGTTGCGGCAAGTTGGCGCAGCGGGAGCAGAGCATGTCGGACAGCCCTACGAGGACCCTTCTGCTGACCGGCGCGAGTCGTGGCATCGGCCACGCCACGGTGCAGCATTTCAACGCGGCCGGCTGGCGGGTGATCACCTGCTCGCGCAATGCCTTTCCCGATGCCTGTCCCTGGCCGGGCGGCGACAATGATCATGTCGCCGTCGATCTGAGCAGTCCCGACAAGACCATGGCCGCCGTGGAACGCATCCGTGCGCTGCTCGACGGCCGGCTCGACGCGCTCGTCAACAATGCCGGGATTTCGCCGAAGGGCGCGCAGGGCGAGCGGCTGAGCACGCTCTCGACGGATCTGCGCAGCTGGGGCGAGGTCTTTCACGTCAATTTCTTCGCGCCCATCGTGCTGGCGCGTGGTTTGATGGAGGAGCTCGTCGCCGCGCGGGGCGCGGTCGTCAATGTCACCTCGATTGCGGGCAACCGGGTCCACCCCTTCGCGGGGGCGGCCTATGGCACCTCGAAGGCCGCGCTCGCCGCGCTGACGCGCGAGATGGCGCATGATTTCGGCCCCTACGGCGTGCGCGTGAACGCCATCGCGCCCGGAGAGATCGAGACCAGCATCCTGAGCGCGGACACCGACAAGCTGGTCGAGCAGATCCCCATGCGCCGGCTCGGCAAACCGGACGAGGTCGCGCGAACGATCTATTTCCTGTGCAGCGAGTCGAGCAGCTACGTCTCGGGCACCGAGATCGAGATCAACGGCGCCCAGAACGTCTGATGCGGCCGTGCGCGGTTGGGCGCCGCGACATCGCGGCTGTCCCCGATGACCCGCGCGGCTCAGTCCCGGCCGGGGTGCCGCATGAGATAGGTGTCCATGATCCAGCCATGCGCCGCGCGCGCGCGCCGGCGTGTCGTGACGATCTCGCCCGCGATTTCGGCGAGCGGGCCGGACAGGCTGATCTCCTGCGGCAGGCCGAGATAGGCGGACCAGTAGATTTGCACCCCCTCGGGCGCGACGGTGCCGAACGAGCATTCCCCGTCGAGCATCACAACGACGGTCGGCACATCCGCCGCCCAGCCCTCCTCGCGCAGCCGTCGCCCCGTCGTCAGCAGCACCGGCCCGCCCAGCGTGTTGAGCGGGATCGCATGCGCGGCGGTGAGCAGCTGCAGGCTGGTGACCCCGGGGATCACGCTCACCCGTGCCGCCTCGAGCCGCCCCGCGATACGCAGCGAGCTGTCATAGAGCGACGGATCGCCCCACACCATCAGCGCCACGCGCCCGCCTTGCGGCAGATGCGCATCGATCAGCCCGGCCCAGATCCGCGCGATCGCCTCGTGCCAGTCGCGCACCCCGTCGAGATAGTCGCCCGAGGCGTCGCGCACCGGCATGTCGAACTCCACCATCCGCACCGGCGCGGTCAGCACCGCGTCGCAGATCCGGCGGCGCAGCGCGGCGAGGTCGTCCTTGTCGGGCCCCTTGCGCGGGATCAGCACGAGATCCGCCGCGTTGAGTGCGTGCACCGCGCGCAGGGTGATGTCATCGGGATTGCCGGTGCCGATGCCGACGAGGACAAGCTCGATCATCCCTCCCCCTCGGCGAGCGGGCCATAAAGGATGATTGCCGCCGCTGTCGAGCGCGTCGCGCCAAGCGTGGCGGCAAGCCCCGCCATAGTGTCGCGGTGCAGAAGGGCATCGGGGTGTGTGACATTCTCGGCGAGAAGGGCGGCGGTGTCGCGCGGCAGGCCATGCGCGAAGAGCCGCTCGGCGAGCTTCGGGAAGGTGCGCCGCGCCATGAACAGCACCGTCGTTGCGAGTGGATCGGCCAGCGCGGGCAGGTTGAGATCCTCGGGCAGCGCGCCGGCCACGTCGTGCCCGGTGACGAACTGCACCCGGCGCGCCGAGACGCGGCGGCTCAGCGGTATCCCGGCCGCCGCCCCCGCCGCCGTCGCCGAGGTCACGCCGGGCACGATCTCGAACGGCACCCCGGCGGCGCGCAGGGCCACGAGCTCCTCCTCGAGCCGGCCGAACAGCGTCGGATCGCCGGATTTCAGCCGCACCACCCGCGCGCCGGTGGCCGCGTACTCGACGAGCAGGCGGCTGACATGGTCCTGGCGCGGGGAGGGCCGACCGGCGCGCTTGCCCACCGCCACGAGATCCGCGCCCGCCCCCGCATGGGCGAGGATCGGCCCCGAGGACAGATCGTCGAACAGCACCACTTCGGCGGCCTTCAGCCGCGCCACCGCCTTGAGGGTGAGCAGCTCCGGGTCCCCGGGCCCCGATCCGACGAAGCTGACGAACCCGCTCATGCGTCCTCGGCGATCAGGTGAAAGAACGTCCCCGTCACGTTGCCGCGCCGCGAGCCCGTCTCGGGCAGCGCGGCGCCGGTGGCGTCGGTGACATGCGCGAGCGGCGCGTCGGGTTCCTCGAGGATCGTGGAGTAGTGAAATTCGTGCCCGCGCAGGGCGGCGCCGGGGGCAAAGCCTGGCATCGGCGCGGCCAGCTCGGCGCGCCGATACCCCAGATGCAGCTTGCGCTGCGCATAGCTCGTCACGAGGCCCAGGAGCCCGGTCATTTCGTGGCGCGCGCCGTCCTTGTCGATCAGCCCCGCGCCGAGCACCATGTAGCCGCCGCATTCGCCGTGCACCGGCCGCGTCTCGGCAAAGCGCGCGAGCCCGGCGCGGAAATTCCCGGCTGCCGCGAGCGCGCCGGCATGCAGCTCGGGATAGCCGCCGGGCAGCCAGGCGAGCTCGGCGCGTGGGTCCGGGGCCTCATCGGCGAGCGGCGAGAAGGGCAGGATCTCGGCGCCCAGGGCCCGCCAGCCTTCGAGAAGATGCGGATAAGTAAAGGAAAACGCCGCGTCGCGGGCGAGCGCGATGCGCTGCGCGGGCGGCGCGGGCAGCGGGCCGGGGCGCGCCGCGCCGCCACCCGCCGCCGCCGCGCGGATCCGCCCCGGATCGACATGCGCGCGCAGAAAGGCGGCGTAATCGGCGATCGCGGCGTCGAGATCGGGATGCTCGACGGCCTGCACCAGCCCCAGATGCCGCTCCGGCAGCACGAGATCGCCGCGCCGGGGCAGGCAGCCGAGCATCTCGAGCCCGGCGCGTTCCATCCCCAGCCCGATCAGCCGCTCATGCCGCGCGCTCGCGACGCGGTTGAGGATCACCCCCGCGAAGCGCAGCTCGGGCGCGTAGCGCGCGAAACCGAGCGCCGTCGCCGCCGCCGATTGCGCCTGCCCGCTGGCATCCACCACGAGCACCACGGGCCAGCCCATGCGCGCCGCGATCTCCGCGCTCGCGCCGGTCCCGGTCGCGCCGCCCCCGGCGACACCGTCATAAAGCCCCATCGACCCCTCCGCCAAGGCGAGATCGGCCCCCGCGCCCCGGGCCGCGACGGCATCGAGCAGCGCGGGCCCCATGGCCCAGCCATCGAGGTTGAAGGAGGCGCGCCCGCTCGCGGCGCGGTGAAAGGCCGGGTCGATATAGTCGGGGCCGGACTTGAAGGGCTGCACCGCGAGCCCGTCCTCGGCCAGTGCGCGCAGCAGGCCGAGCGTGACGGTGGTCTTGCCGGTGCCCGAGGCGGGCGCGGAGATCATCAGGCCGGGGGGCAGCTCAGTCATACGCGCCTCCCCGAAAGCGGCGGTCATAGTCGGGCGCATAGAGGCGGCTGTCGTCGAAGCCCTCGGCTTCGAGGGCGCGGCCCACGAGGATGATCGCGGTGCGCTCGATCGCTTCGCCGGCCATGGCGTCCGCGACCGTGGCGAGGGTGGCGCGAATGATCCGCTCGTCGGGCCAGCTCGCACGGTAGGCCACGGCGACGGGGCAGTCGGGGCCGTAATGGGGTTCGAGCTCGGCAACGACCTGCGCGAGGTTCTGGATCGACAGGTGGATCGCGAGCGTCGCACCGGTGGCGGCGAAGGCGTCGAGCCGCTCGCCCTCGGGCATCTTCGAGGCCCGCCCCGGTGTGCGCGTGAGCACCACAGACTGCGCGATGCCCGGCAGGGTGAGCTCTGCACCGAGGCTTGCGGCGGCCGCCGAGAAGGCGGGCACCCCCGGCGTGACCGTGAAGGGCACCCCGGCGGCGCGCAGGCGGCGGATCTGCTCGCCCATCGCCGACCAGACCGACATGTCCCCCGAATGCAGCCGCGCGACCTCCTCGCCGCGCGCCTGCGCCGCGGTGCACTCGGCGATGATCGCGTCGAGATCCATCGGCGCGGTGTTGATGATCCGCGCCCCGGGCGGGCAATGCTCCAGCACCTCTTCGGGCACCAGCGAGCCCGCATAGAGACAGACC
>PUKW01000356.1 GCA_003550665.1 Paracoccaceae bacterium
CCACCCCAACCTCGTTGATGTCGTCGAAGGTGATGTCCGCACCACGGGTGACCTGCTTACGGGCCGAACCGGGCTGCGGAACACGAACCACGACGGTGTCGCCGTTGTCACCCGAGAACTCGGTGCCAGCAGCGCGGGCCACGGTCATGGGGAGAACGAGCGTGCGGCGGAGGAGCGGGATCGCAACCTCCGAAACCTGCTTAGCGGTAACCAGTGCCATGATGTACGTCTCCAGTCGGTTAGAGGCCGCGAACCCGCTTCATCACTTCAGACGCGATGTCTGACGGGCTGCGCGTTTCCTCGTTGCTAGGTGTGTCGTCCGTCAGCCTTGGCTTAGGCCGCGACGGCACTCTCGGCGTGTCCTCCTGGGACGGTCGTGCGAACAGCTCCAACAGCTCGTCCGCGTCGGCTTCGAGCTCCTCCAGGGTGCTTCCAGAAAGCCGTCGCGCCTGACTTGGGGACAGCCCCTTGTCGTGCGCTACCTGCAAGCGTAGCGACTCCATGTGCGCGGTGCCCGCACGCTTTTCCGCTTCCTGCAGCTGCTCCTGAAGACGCTGCAACTCAGACTTCTCCGAGTCCTCGATCTCCCGCAGCTTCGCCTCAGCCTGCTCCAGCTCCTTCACACGCTGACGCAGGTTCTTCGCCTCACTGTTCGCCTTACGAATCTTCGCCTTGGCGCGATCCGCGTCGAACTCCTCCGTGTCGAGCCCGTCGTCCTCGACCTGCGGCTCCTCGACCTGCTCGACCTTCTCCTCGACTGCTTCCATCCTGTGACCTCCTGGGTCTTCGATACTTCAGATTATCCGCGCAACTGTGCCGCACGGGTGACAGCCTTACCATCCAGCAGATTCTCCTGCACCTGAAACTGGCCCGAGTCGGACACCCGCTCCACGAGCTGACGCGGCCCTGCAGGCGTGTCCATCACACGGACGACCCTCCGGCCTTCCACCGTAACGTTCCACCCTTGCGACTGCGCCCATGCGACGTGCGACTCGATGCGCGCCGCGAGGGCAGCCTCCGACAGTGCCGGCGGAGGACCGGGCGGACGCCCCACGATAGACCGGACCGTCCTCGACGGCCCTGTAGACGTTGCCACACGGGATTCGTAGGCACGGCGGAACGCCAGCAGCGGATCGTCCGTGCCGCGTGCAGCCTCGTCGTACAGCTCCTTGAACCGGATCGCCTGCTCGTCCATCTGGTCACGCCGGTCCGACGAGAACACCGGCTCAGCCTCACACTGGCAGAAGTCGTGCGCCTCGAAGTCGACCGAGTCCGCCGAATACACCCCGCCACGGCCGGAAAGCATCGCGCAGAAGTAGCACGGCTCACCCCCGGTCACCCGCTGCCAGCCTCGCGCACGCGAGTCTTCACGCATCGTCCGCGTCACCGTCTCACGGCCCGCCTCAGACGCCAACCGTGCAGCCGTCCCCACCGTCCGGATTAGCGCCGTATGGGCAGCCTGCTCCGGCGACTTCCCTGCAGTGATCGCACGGAGCAGCGACACCCTCGACGTGTACGTGATCGCGTTCGTCACCTGCGCCGGCTGGTACGTCACTGGAGCGATAGCGACCGCACCAGGCACCTGCGCCACGTCCCGGACCCGCTGGTAGTAGGCAGCACCGTTCGCCGACGACTGGCGGAACACCGGCTCGATGCGCTCCACCGCCTGAGCAGTGATCAGCGCCGACGAGCCGCGCACGTCCGACAGGTCGAAGTTCGCCCGCCACAGCTGCGCCATGTCACGCATCAGGCCGACCCTGAGCTGCTGCTCGCCCCGTGCGAACTGCCGCGTGACGACGGTCGTCTCAGCCAAGGTTCTGCTGCTGGCGGGTCAGCAGCGCGTCCAGCTGCGCGAACGGATCCCCGTCCAACGCCTTCTCCCGCCACCGCTCCACATCCGTCTGCGTCACACCGGGAATCATCGGCCACAGCTCGTCCGACGGGACGTTCAGCATCTGCGCCATCTTCCCCAGCGCATCGACCGTCGACGCCAGGCTTCGCGGGTCCGTCCTGCGCCACACCACCTGCGACGCCTGATCTGCAGCCACCGACGGGTCCATCGCTGCGACGCCGGCCAGACGGAACGCCTGCTCGTGGGACTCGCCCAGCAGCGACTGACGGTTTGCGCCCTTCGCCTCCAGGTCAGCGTTCGCCGCGACCAGCGCGTCCGCCGAGATGTTCACCATCTCGCCCATCAGCACGTTCGGAGGCATCTGCGCCTTGATGCCGTACATCCGCAGCGCATTGTCGATCGCGGAGATGCCCATCCGCAGGTCCGCCTGCGGCAGCTGCCCGACCTGCGTCGCCGGCGAATCGAACGTCCAAATCCGCTTCGCGAGCGCCTTCACCTTGTCGTCCGCATCCGCCACGATCCCAGCGATGAACTGCTGCGGGCTGCCCATGTACGTCTGCGTCACCAGCAGGTCGAACACCGACTGGTTCAGCCGGTCCTGCACGTCGATGAGCTTCTCGACTTCACCGAGCGGCCGCATGTCCTCGTCCGGCCAAGCGTTCATGTACCGGACCAGCGGCACCACACCCAGCCCGTGCGCCGAGAACCCGAGCAGCTGCCACGAGCGCGACCCACGGTCGCCCTTCCGGATCAGGTAGATGCCCTCCTCATCGAGGAGCTCGACCTCGTCACCGGACACCTTGATCGCCATGCGCGGGAAGTCGTCGTCCGGATGGTCGTAGTGCGCGTACCAAGTGCGCGGCGACTTCGGCCGCATCATCGGGCCGCCCTCACCCGGCGCAGCAGGCCACACCATCATGTAGGCGTAGCCGTACTTGAACGTCATC
>PUKW01000254.1 GCA_003550665.1 Paracoccaceae bacterium
CCGTCAGGCCGACATGGTGATGCCCGAAGGCGGCGAAAACCCCCGTCGCACCGGCCTCGCCGATCGCCGGCAGGCTGTCGCTCAGGGCCGGGCGGTGCCCCATCCACTCGATCACCTCGCCCCCGCGCAGCTGCGGAAACGCCGCCGCCGCCCGCCGGCGCAGGAAATCGAGCGGCGCGCGCGACGGCCCCGCCGCCGTGCCGCCGAACTCCACCAGCCCGGCGCAACGCACGCCGTCGGCCATCGGTGTCGCCACGAACTTGCCGTCCGCGATCATCACGGGCGCGCGCGGGCCGCCCTCGGCGGCCTTGAACAGCACATGATAGCCGCGCTCGCTCTCGAGCGGGACGCGCAACCCGAGCTTGTCCAGCAGCGGGCGCGAGAACGCCCCCGTCGCGAGCACGCAGGCCTCGCAGTCGACCCGCTCCGCATCCGTGAGCACCGCCGCGACGCGCCCGCCGCGCAGCTCGAAATCATGCACGGTCGCGCGCCGGATTGTGCCCCCCTCGGCTTCGAGCGCGGCGGCGAGATCAGCGACATAGCCGCCCGGATCACGCACATAGCCATGCCCCGGCACGCTCGCCAGAAGCCCGATATCGCGCCCCAGCGCCGGCTCATGCACGCGCACCGCGTCGCCCTCGCGCAGCACCGGCTCGAAGCCATGCGCCGCGCGCAGCGCCCAGCCATAGCCGTCAGCGTCGAACGCCGCGCGGTCGCGGTAGGCGAAGGCGTATTCCGACTCAACCAACCAGTGCTGCGCCCCCGTCCCCGCCGCGAGCGCGGCGTGCTGCGCAACCGTGTCGGTGACGATGGGGGCGAGGGCATCGGCGATGCGCCGGGTCTCGGCATCGGTGGCATGCGAGAGATAGCGCGTCAGCCACGGCACCATGCGCGGCAGGTACGACCAGCGCAGGAACAGCGGCGAATCGCGGCGCAGCGCCATGCCCGGCGCCTTGCGCATGAGGCCCGGCTCCGTCACCGGCACCATCGCGCAGGCCGCCAGAAGCCCCGCATTGCCGAAGGACGCGCCCTGCCCCGGCGCATCCCGGTCGATCAGCACCACCCGCGCGCCCGCCCGGCGCAGCCACAGCGCCGCCGACACCCCGACGATGCCCGCCCCGATCACGGCGACCGTGTCCTGCGCCATGCGCCCTGCTCCCCATGGTCCTGCGGCGTGCTTAGCACGGCGCGGCGGCGCCGCAAGCGGTGCGCGCCCGCCGGATCGGCCTTGGCCTCGGCGATCCGCGCGCCTAAGCTCGTGGCGCGAAACAAGGCAGAGGAGATGGCATGACCCATCACGACACATTGCGCGCCGCCGGGCTGAGCGCGGCCGAGATCTCGGGCGGCGATCTGCTGGTCTTCTCGCCGATCGACGGGGCGCGCGTCGCCGATGTCGCTCAGACGCCGCCCTCCGCGATGCCCGACGTGATCGCGCGCGCCCGCGCCGCCTTCGAGACCTGGCGGCAGGTGCCCGCGCCGCGCCGGGGCGAGCTGGTGAGGCTTCTGGGCGAGGAGCTGCGCGCGGCCCGCGACGAGCTCGGCGCGGTGGTCACGCTGGAGGCCGGCAAGATCACCTCCGAGGGGCTCGGCGAAGTGCAGGAGATGATCGATATCTGCGACTTCGCCCTGGGCCAGTCGCGCCAGCTCTACGGCAAGACCATCGCCTCGGAGCGCCCCGGTCACCGCATGATGGAGACTTGGCACCCGATGGGGCCCACGGCGGTGATCACGGCGTTCAACTTCCCCGTCGCGGTGTGGTCGTGGAACACGGCGATCGCGCTGATCTGCGGCAACCCGGTGATCTGGAAGCCCTCCGAGAAGGCGCCGCTCACCGCGATGGCGAGCATTAAGATCCTTGAGCGCGCGCTGGCGCGGTTCGGCGACGCGCCCGAGGGGCTCGTGCAGCTGGTGATCGGCAAGGCCGATGTCGCCGAGGCGCTGGTGAGCGCACCGGAGGTGCCGATCGTCTCGGCGACGGGCTCGACGGCGATGGGCCGCAAGGTCGCGCCGCGCGTGGCCGAGCGGTTCGGCCGCGCCATCCTCGAGCTGGGCGGCAACAACGCGATGGTGGTCGCACCCTCCGCCGATCTGGAGATGGCGGTGCGCGCGATCGTGTTCTCGGCGGTGGGCACGGCCGGGCAGCGCTGCACCTCGCTGCGCCGGCTGATCGTGCATGAGAGCATCCGCGCCGAGCTCACCGAGAAGCTCAAGGCCGCCTATGCCAGCCTGCCGGTGGGCGATCCGCGCGAGAGCACCACGCTGGTGGGCCCGCTGCGCGAGCCGGCCGCCGCCGAGGCGATGCAGGCCGCGCTCTCGCGGGCGCGCGCCGAGGGCGGCACCGTGCATGGCGGCGAGATCGTCGGCACCGGCGTGCCCGAGGGCGGCACCTATGTCACCCCGGCCATCGTGGAGATGCCCGCGCAGACCGCGATCGTGCGCGAGGAGACCTTCGCACCGGTGCTCTACGTGATGGGCTACGACAGGCTCGACGACGCCATCGCGATCCAGAACGACGTCCCGCAGGGGCTGTCGGCCTGCATCTTTACGCTCAACATGCGCGAGGCGGAGACCTTCGTGTCGGCCACGGGCGCCGATTGCGGCCTCATCAACGTCAATATCGGCCCCTCGGGCGCCGAGATCGGCGGCGCCTTCGGCGGCGAGAAGGAGACCGGCGGCGGGCGCGAGAGCGGCTCGGACGCCTGGAAGGGCTACATGCGCCGCGCGACCAACACGATCAACTACTCCGACGAGCTGCCGCTCGCGCAGGGCG
>PUKW01000117.1 GCA_003550665.1 Paracoccaceae bacterium
AAGCCGCAAGCGAGATGTCCTTGATGGCGTGATCTGCCGGCATCCCAGCCTCCCCTTTTGCTGTGCGTCAATACCACCGCCCCCTGACGCCCGCAACGCCGCACACCCCTTCAAAACCGCGCCGCGAGCGCCTAACACGGCGGCGAAAGGAGCGCCGATGACCCAGCCGCGCGCGTGGCAACGCATGCTTTCGGGCCGCCGGCTCGACCTGCTCGACCCGACCCCGGTCGATATCGAGATCGCCGACATCGCCCACGGCCTCGCCTTCGTCGCGCGCTGGAACGGGCAGACGGCGGGCGACTGGCCCTATTCGGTCGCGCAGCACGCGCTGCTGGTCACCGACCTGCATGAGCGGATGAACCCCGCAGGCCCCGCGCGCTGGCGGCTCGCCGCGCTGCTGCACGACGCGCCCGAATACGTCATCGGCGACATGATCTCGCCGGTGAAGGCCGCCGTGGGGCCGCATTACGAGGCGCTCGATGCCCGGCTCGCCGCGGCGATCCATATCCGCTTCGGCCTGCCCGCGCAGTTGCCGCGATCGGTCAAGGCCGCGATCAAGCGCGCCGACCGGGTCTCGGCCTGGCTCGAGGCGACGCAGATCGCGGGGTTTTCCACCGCCGAGGCCACCCGCTTCTTCGGCCGCGCCGGCGCGCGGTTCGCCGACACCCGGATCGCGCCGCGCCCCCCCGCCGAGATCCGCGCACAGTTCCTGGAGCGCCACGCCGCGCTGATGGCGGCGATGGACCGGGGCTGATGCAAACCGGCATCGCCGGTCCGCACTCGACTCCCGAAGGCTTGCCTTGCCGCATGCGCGTTGGCTAGCTGCGGGTGATTGGAGGGAGCCCATGAAGCAGCCTGCATGTCTCGCCGCGTTCGTGCTCGTGGCGGGGCTTTCACAGCCCGCCCATGCCGAGCCGTCCTGCGCGGATTGGGCTACGGACGCGTTCTTTGCTGCCGCGACGACCGAGCAGGTGCGCGATTGCATCGCGGGCGGGGTGAGTATCGCCGAGCGCGATCCCGAAGGGCGCACGCCGCTGCATCTTGCCGCCGCACAGGCGCGCGATCCGGCCATCGCCGCCGAGCTGCTGCGCGCCGGGGCCGACGGCGCGCTCACCGATGAAGAGGGCCGGCGCGCCATCCATATCGCGGCGGCCGAGGGGCAGGCGCCGGGCATCCTGTCCTATCTCGCGATCTGGGGAAGCGACATCGAGGCGGAGTTGCCCGGCGGTCATCGGTGCGGATGGATCATCATCGGCGCCCGCTGCGCGACGGTGCCGCTGCATCTCGCCGCCGCGCGCGCCGACGGCACCGAATTCATCGCCGCCCTTCTCGCAGCCGGCGCGGACCCCGACCTGCGCGACGCGGACGGCCGCAGCGCCCTGCAGCATGCCGCGTCGAACGCCGCCGACGAACTGAGCCTCGCGGTCCTGCTCGAGGCCGGCGCGTCGCACGACATCGCCGACGGCGCGGGGCTGACCCCGCTTCACGCCGCCGCCCGACGCCGCGACGGCGCGCCCGAGATCATCGCGATCCTGCTCGCCGCAGGCGCTTCCGCCGATGCCGGTGATGCGGACGGGACCACGCCGCTGATGTGGGCCGCGAGAAGGGCGCCCGACAGCGCGATCGTGGAGATGCTGATCGAGGCGGCCGACGATCCGTGCGTCGAGGATGATCCGGGGCGCACCGCACTGACGTTGTGGGATCGCAATGACGCCCTCGGGCGCGACGAGGTCTATTGGGCGCTGCATGAGAGCTGTCAGTGATGCGGCGCCTGCTGTGGGTCGCGACGGGTCTCGTCGTCAAGCTCGGTGCGCTGCTGGCGGCCAAGGCCGTGCTGATGCTGTCCGTCGCGGCGATCTCGCTTGCCGTGTCCATGGCGAGTTTCGCCATCCCCGCCCTCGCCAACGCAGTCTGGAGTGCGACCGCGTTCGTGGCGAGAACCGCGGTAGCACCGCCCCGGGAGACGCAGCGGCTGCGACACGAGACACAAACACTCCGGCAAACGAACCAGGACCTTACCCGGCGAACCGACACGCTAACCGAGCGCAATCGAGACTTGCAGCGCGAGAACCGGCGGGCAGTGCAGGCCAGCCGCGTCAACACGACCGACAGCCGGAGGCTGGGAAGCAGCAATGCCGAGCTTCGCAGTCGGATCTCGGGCATGCGCACCGCCGCGACCCAAGGGGCGCGACGGATCGGGCAGCGCGCGGTGCAAACGACCACACGCAGCGTCGCCGCAATACCGATCGAATCGGTCCCGATCCTCGGCGTCTCGACCATTCTAGCCACGACGGCATGGGAAATCCGGGACGTGTGCCGCACCCTCGACGACATGGCGGAGATTCAGCGTGCGATTGGCCATACGCCCGATACCGGCTTCGCGGAGCGGGCCTGTGACATGGCGCCGCTGTGGCGCGAGCGCGGCGACCATTACGGCGACATGACCATATCCGAATGCCGCGACGAGGCCGAGGAGGCGCGCGACCGCGTTTTCGAATTGGCCGCTCAGGCGCGCGAAGAGGTGCCGGATCTGATCACCGAAGCCGAAGACTTTGACGACGAGGTGCGCGCGGCGGCGCAGGCCGAATACGACGCGATCAACCGGATCTGCGACTGCATCGTCGATCTGGACTGCGCCCCCGCCAAACTCGCCCTGCGCTAGCCGCCAACCTGCGCGCGGTGCATCATCAGCGCGTCGAGCAGCACGCAGGCCATCATCGCCTCGCCCACCGGCACCGCGCGGATGCCCACGCAGGGGTCGTGGCGGC
>PUKW01000088.1 GCA_003550665.1 Paracoccaceae bacterium
ATCACGGTCAGCTCCGGCGCCGCGCACAACCCGCTGGAGGGCTGGAGCGCCTATTGCGCCTCCAAGGCCGGTGCGGCGATGCTCACCCGCGTCGCCGATCAGGAGGCGCGCGCGGCGGGCGTGCGGGTGATGGGGCTGTCGCCCGGCACCGTGGCCACCGACATGCAGCGCTCCATCCGCGACAGCGGCGTCAACCCGGTCAGCCAGCTCGACTGGTCCGAACACATCCCCGCCGACTGGCCCGCGCGCGCGCTTTGCTGGATGTGCACGGCGGATGCGGCGGAGTTCGCGGGCGAGGAGCTGCGGCTGCGCGATCCCGATATCCTGCGCCGGATCGGTCTGTCGCAATGATCTGCAGCGCGCTCGCCGACGGGATCTGCACCCTGACCATCGACCGCCCCGAGCGCGCCAACGCCCTCACCCGCGCCATGCTCGAGGATCTCGAGAGCGCCGTCGCCCGCGCCGAGGCCGAGGAGACGCGCGTGCTCGTCATCACCGGGGCGGGTCGGCTCTTCAGCGCCGGAGCCGATCTCGAGGAGGCGCAGGCCGGGCTCGCCACCGACGGCATCTGGGAGCGGCTTTCGGGGCGCATCGCGGCGCTGCCCTGCCTGACGATCGCCGCGCTTCCGGGCACGGCGGCGGGGGGCGCGCTCGGTATGGTGCTGGCCTGTGATCTGCGCATCGCCGCTCGCGAGGCCGACATCTTCTATCCGGTCATGCGGCTCGGCTTCCTGCCGCAGCCCTCCGATCCGGCGCGGCTCACGGCGCTGGTCGGGCCGGCGCGCGCCAAGCTGCTGCTGATGGGCGGGGCGCGCATCGACGCGCAGGAGGCGCTGGCATGGGGGCTCGTGGACCGGGTCGTCGCCAAGGGCGGGCTGGCCGACGCCGTCGATGACGTCAGCGCCGATGCCCTTGCCGCCTCGGGCACCCATGTCGCCGCGCTCAAGCGCTTCTGGAACGCTTAAGTTACGTGCTGTCGGGCATCGATCCGCGACGGTCGCAGAGGACCCCGAATCGGTTTGGTCGCCGCGGAAAAGCCCTGTGCGCGCAATCGCAAGTTGTAGGCCCGGGCACGCGCGATGAAGCGGTGGCGCGCGCCGGCTTTGGCGTCGCACTGTGTCGCGGCATCCGCTACACTCCCGCGCAGCAGAGAGGAAACGCATCATGGAAATACGCCCCTGCGGCACGACGCCCGCGCTTGCCGCGCCCGAGGATTACTTCACCGGCACGGTCTGGCAGGAGGCGATCTGCGATCCGCCCGCGACGCGCAGCCTGCGTTCGCTGCTCGTGACCTTCGCGCCCGGCGCGCGGACCCATTGGCACACCCATCCGCTTGGTCAGACGCTGGTCGTCACGGCGGGCTGCGGGCTGGCCCAGAGCCGGGGCGGCCCGGTGCAGACGATCCGCGCCGGCGATGTCGTCTGGATCCCGCCCGGCGAAGAGCACTGGCACGGCGCCGGGCCCGACACGCTGATGCGCCATGTCGCGATGCAGGAGGCCGAGGGCGGCGTCGGCGCGCACTGGCTCGAGCCGGTCAGCAACGCGCAATATCGCGGCGCCGACTGACCCGCCTCAGGGGTTGAAGGCGCGCTCCCGCGATCGGGCGGCCCGCGCGCCCTCGACCCGCCCGCGGGCTCAGATCACCGGCCAGACCAGGATCAGCGCGATCGCCGCCGCGAGCAGCACCAGCGTCTCGAGCGTGACCACCGCGATATGCCCGCCGCCGACCTCGGTCATCGCCCGAAGCGAGGTCTTGATCCCGAGCGCCGCGATTGCGGTCACCAGCAGCACCCGCGAGACGGTGTCCAGCGCCGCGATCACCATCGCGGGCAGAAGATCGAAGCTGACCAGCGCCGAGAGGATCAGAAACAGCACCATGAACCAGGGCAGCAGCGGAACCTTCGCCCCCTCGCGCCCGGCCCCGCTGGCGCGCAGCACGAGGACGATCGCCATGAGCACCACCGGCAGCAGCGCGACGCGAAACAGTTTCGTCATCGTCGCCGTGTCGCCCGCCGCCTCGGACACCGAGTAGCCCGCCCCCACGACCTGGGCGACATCGTGGATCGTCGCCCCGATGAGGAAACCCGCCTGCAGGTCGCTGAAATCGAGCGCGCCGAACAGGATCGGATAGGCCACCATCGCCACCGTCGACAGCGACGTGACCGCGACCACGGTGAACAGGGTGTTGCGCTCGGTCTTGTCATTATGCGGGATCACCGCGGCGATGGCGAGCGCCGCCGAGGCGCCGCAGATCGCCACCGCGCCGCCGGTCAGCAGCGCGAAGCGCCACTGCCGCGCAAAGAGCCGTGCCGCGACGAAACCCGTCGCGATGGTGAGCGCCATCAGCCCCGCCAGCGCCGCGAGCCCGGCGAAGCCGAAGGCGGCGATGTCGTCGAGCACCACCCGCACCCCGAGCAGCCCCACGCCGAGCCGCAGCAGGATCTTCGCCGACAGATCGACCCCCGGCTGGCAGTTCGCATCGGTTGCGAGGAAATTGAACGCGATGCCGAGCAGCAGCGCGAAGAGCATCACCGGCGCGCCGTAATGATTGCCCAGAAAGCTCGCCGCCGCCCCGATCGTGGCGCAAAGGAGCACGCCCGGAAACCAGCGCCGCGCCGATGCGCGCAGGTCGTCGATCGAGGGCAGGCTGGCGGGCATCATGCGCTCCCATGCAAGGGCCGCGCACCTCCCGGCGCGCGGCCCCCGATGCAACAATGTACCGGCCGATCAGGCCGAGCGGTAGAGCTTGGTCATCGAGAACTCGCGATGCCCCAGCGCCTCGGCGGCGGTGACGCGGCCATTGGCGGTGCGCGAGACCATCTCGATGAGCGCGTCGCCGGCCTGGTCGATGGTCATCTCGCGCGAGAGCACCCCGGTGACATCCACGTCGATATGCTCGGCCATGGTGCGCAGGGTGCGCGGATTGCCCGAGATCTTGATCACCGGCACGATCGGGTTGCCGACCACATTGCCCTGCCCGGTGGGGAAGGTGTGGATGACATAACCCGCCGCCGCCATCAGCGTCACACACTCCGCCGCCGCCGACGAGGTGTCCATGTAGTAGAGCCCCGGCCCCTGCGCGGGCGCCTCGGCGGGCTCGAGCACGTCGATATAGCTCGAGGTCCGGCCGATCTTCTCGAGATTGCCGAGCGCCTTCTCCTCGATCGTGGTCAGCCCGCCGAGGATGTTGCCCTTGGTGGGCTGGCTGTCGGAGAGATCCGAGGTCTTGAACGGCTCGATGACCTCGTCCTGGTAGGCCTGGAAGGTCTTCATGAACTTCTCGCCGGCCTCCGGCGTCGCCGCGCGGCTCTTGCAGATATGCTCGGCCCCGGTGATCTCCGAGGTCTCGCCGAACACCCCGTAGAGCCCGTGCGGCAGGAGCTTGTCATACATGTTGCCCACCGTGGGGCAGGACGACAGCCCCGTCGTGGTGTCGGACTCGCCGCATTTGGTGGAGACCCACAGATCGGTGAGCGGGACCTCCTCCTTTTGCAGCTCCGTCGCCCAGTGGACGAATTCCTTGGCCTTCCAGCTCGCCTTGCGGATGGTCTCGAAATCGCCGTTCTGCTCGATCCAGAAGCCCTCGACGGGCTTGCCGGTCTTGGCGATGCCATCGACCATCTGCTTGGTCCATTCGGGCTCGATGCCGATGACGATCACCGCGGCGACGTTGGGGTTGGCACCGGTGCCGATCATGGTGCGGAAATGCAGGTCGAGATCCTCGCCGAACTGCAGCCGCCCGTAAGCGTGCGGGATCGCCATCGTTCCCTTGACGTTGTTGGCCACCGCCTCGCAAGCGGCGTTGGAGATGTCGTCCACCGGCAGGATGACGACATGGTTGCGCACGCCGACGCGGCCATTCTCGCGGCGCCAGGCATTGACGGTAGCTTGCTTGAAATCGAAGGGCATGTTGGGCCTCACCAGCGCTTGGTCTTGCAGTTATGGGTGTGCACATGGCCACCCGTCTCGGCGGGCGCGACCATGCGGCCGATATCCTCGCCGTATTTGATCACCGTGTCGCCCTCGGACAGATCCTTGAGCGCGACCTTGTGGCCGATCGGGATGTCGGCCTTGGCGGTGAGGCGGAAATCGGAATTGTCCTCGGTGCACACGACGAGCATGTCGGTACCTGCCGCGAGGCTCTCGACCACGATGACGCCGACATTGTCGGCCTTGTCGTGAACGAGCAGTTGCGGTTGTTTCGTCATCGGCTCCTCCTGGGGTTCGGTGCGGGGTTCAGCCGCGCGCGAGGGTTTCGAGATCCTCGGCGAGGGCTTGGGGAATGGTGATCGTCTCGGCGGCCGCACGGGCCTCGAAGCGGCGCGCGCCGGGCAGGCGCACGCCCTCCTGCGCGGCCATCGCCGCGAACATCGTCTCGGCGCGGGCGGCGAAATCGCCCGCGAACCGCGCCGGGTCGAGCACGAGCAGGAAATGCGCCAGCGCCGGCGGCGGCCCCTTGTCGTCGAACATCGAGCTCGCCTCGAAGGCATAGTTCGCCCCCGCGAGCCCGGCGGTGAGCAGCTCCACCATCAGCGCGAGCGCCGCGCCCTTGGCCGCGCCCGCCGGCACCATCGTTCCCGCCATCGCGGCGTCGGGGTCCGTCGTCGGCGCGCCCGCGGCATCGAGCGCCCAGCCCTCGGGGATCGGCTCGCCCTTCTTCTGGGCGATCATCACCTTGCCGCGCGCGACATGGCTCAGCGACAGGTCGATCAGCAGCGGATCGGCCCCCGCGCGCGGCGCGGCGAAGGCGATCGGGTTGGTGCCGTAGAGCGGCGTCGCGCCCCCCCAGGGCGCCATCGCCGCGGGCGAATTCGACAGCGCCATCGCGATCAGCCCGTCGCGCGCGAGCCGCTCCACCGGCTGGCCGGCGACACCGAAATGATGCGAGCGCGTCACCGACACCACCGCGACACCCTGTTCGCGCGCCGTCGCGGCCCCCGCATCGCAGCCCGCCGCGACCGCCGGAAAGGACAGCCCGTGCGCCGCGTCCACCCGCACCACCGCGCCGTCGCGCTCGACTTTCGGCGTCGCATCGGCGGCCACCTTGCCGCTGCGGATCTGGGCGAGGTAGTAGGGCAGGCGCGCCAGCCCGTGCGAGGCCAGCCCGTCGCGATCAGCGCCCACCAGCGCCTCGGCGGTTGGGCGCGCCAGCGCGGCGCCGACCCCTTGCGCGACGAGCGCGGCCTCGGCGAGCTGCTCAGCGGCGACGAGGTCGAGGGTCCGGCTCATGGCTTCTCCTCCAGCGCGCCGGCCACGTTCTCGACCGTGATCCAGCTGATGCGGGTATTGGATTCGTGCGTGACCCCGGCAACATGCGGCGTCGCGATCAGCCCCGGCGCCCCCTCGAGCGGCGAGCCCGCCGGGAGCGGCTCCGCGGCGAACACGTCGAGCGCCGCCCCGGCGATCCGCCCCGCGCGCAGCGCCTCGGCCAGCGCGGTCTCATCCACGATACCGCCGCGCGCCGTGTTGATGAGCACGGCGCCCGGTTTCATCGCCCGGAGCGCGGCGGCGTCGATGAGGTTGCTCGTCGCGTCGGTGAGCGGCACATGCAGGCTGACGGCATCCGCCTCGGCCAGCAGCTCGCCGATCCCGGCGCAGCGCGTCACCCCTTGCCATGCCGGGTCCTGATCGCCGAGAAACGGATCATGCGCGCGGATTTCTATGCCGAGGGCGCGCGCGCGCGCCGCGACGGCCTGCGCGATCGCGCCGAAGCCCACGAGGCCGAGTGTCGCCCCGAAAACCTCGCGCCCCATCATCTCCTGGCGGGGCCATTCGCCGCCGAGCACCCGCGCGCTGCCCATCCATGCCCCGCGGCGCAGCACCAGCATCGCGGTGATGACGTATTCGGCGACCGAGATGGTATTCCCGCCGGTCGCCGGGAAGACCCGCACGCCGGCGTTCTCGCAGCTTTCGGTGTCGATGTTGTCGAGCCCGACGCCGAGCCGGCCGACCGCTTCGAGGCGCGGGTACCGGCCGAGAAGTTCCGCATCGACCCGTGTGCGATTGCGCACGATCAGCCCGCGCGCATCGACGCCCGCGGCAAGCAGCGCGGCGCGGTCATCCACGAGTTCGGGATCGTAGCGCAGGTCGAAGCGCGCGCGCAGCCAGTCCACCGCCTTGTCGTCCATGAATTCCGGGATCACGATGTCGGCCATGTCGATCCTGTCATTGAGGGTTTGCCTCGGCCGTTCGACAAATTACTATAAAGGATATAGTTTATATGACAAGCCATGGTCAAGCCGTAATCGCACCGGAGAGCTCATGACCACGCCGCGCCGTCCCGTCGCCCAGCCTCTGCACCGGCAGATTCACGGCCTCATCCTCGAGCGCATCGACTCCGGCGAATGGCCGCCCGGCACCTATCTGCCCAGCGAGACGCGCCTTGCCGAGGACTACGCCGTCAGTGTGGGCACGCTGCGCAAGGCGTTGCAGGATCTCGCCCAGGAGGGGGTGGTGCAGCGCCGGCAGGGGCGCGGCACCGTGGTCGCCACCCATGACGGCGACGAGGTGCTGTTTCGGTTTCTCAATCTTCGCCGCGCGGATGGCAGCCGGGTGCGCCCCGAATCGCGAGTGCTCGACCGGCGCCGCCGCCCCGCCGACGCCGGTGAGTGCGCCGATCTCGATCTGGGGGAGGGGGCCGAGGTCATTCATGTCGAGCGGCTGCGCGAGATCGACGGGCACGCCGTCATCCACGAGACGATCGCCCTGCCGGCGGAACGCTTCGCCGCGCTCGCCGAGACGCCCGCGACCCTGCCCAACACGCTCTACCAGCTCTACCAGCGCGACTTCGCCGCGACCGTCCACCAGGCCGAGGAGCGGCTGACCGCGATCGCCGCGCCGGCCGATCAGGCCGCATGGCTCGGCATCGCCCCGGGCACGCCGATGCTGCGCATCCTGCGCATCGCCGCCGACTACCAGGGCCACCCGCTCGAACGCCGGCTCTCCTGCCTGGCCACGGACGGGCTCTACTACACCGCGCGCCTCTGACCGCGCCGGCACCGGCGGCGTGCAGCACGCGCGTTGACATGGCCTCAATGCTATATACTATAGAGTTATTAGGGAGGCTGCGGCGGCACGCGCCGTGCAAGGCCGCTTTCGGGCGGCGACGGGGAATCGTCCGACACGGCGATGCCGGACGGCGGAGGCGCTGCCGCAACACTGATCGAAACCGGGAGGAGACGACGATGACGAACAACACGACGACGCGAATCGTGGCCGGGCTGGCCGCAGGTGCGGCCGCCACGGCGCTCGGCGTGGGCGCGGCCGCCGCCGACTTTCCCGACCGCCCGATCGACTATGTGATCCCCTTCGATCCGGGCGGCGAGTCGGATGTCACCGCGCGGATGCAGGAGCCGCATCTGGAGGAGATGCTCGGCGTTTCGGTCAATGTCAGCCATCAGCCCGGCGGCGGCGGCGCGGTCGCCTGGAGCGAGTTCCAGGGCAACGCCGAGCCCGACGGCCACGAGATCATCGGCATCAACATCCCGCATATCGTCGGCCAGCCGCTGCAGCGTGACGATGCCGGCTACGAGACCGACGGCTTCGAGATCGTCACCTGGTTCCACTTCACGCCCAACACGCTCATCGTGCCCGCCGACAGCCCCTACGAGTCGGTCGACGACCTCGTGGAGTTCGCGCAGGAAAACCCGCAGGCGCTGACCATCGGCGGCAGCGGCACCTATAGCGGCAACCATCTCGAGGTGCTGCGCATGGAGGAGGTGGCCGATATCGACGTCACCTATATCCCCTTCACCGGCACGGGCCCGCTGCCCGCGGCGATCCTCGGCGGGCATGTCGGCGCGCTGATGACCAATTCGATGCTCGGCGTGCAGATGGAGGGCGAGATCCGCACCCTCGCGGTGGCCTCCGAGGAGCGCGTGCCCGCGCTGCCCGACGTGCCGACCTTCAAGGAACTCGGCTATGACATCGTCGGCGGGACCTATCGCGGCATCGCGGTGCCCGAGGGCACGCCGCAGGACCGCATCGACCGGCTGCGCGAGGCCTTCTCCGAGGTCAACCAGATCATCGGCGAGGAGCAGGAGCCGCTCGGCTTCATCATGACCGATTACGGCGGTGACGAGGCCTGGGAGATCGTCGATCAGGTCTTCAACAACTACGCGCCGTTCCTCGAAGGCGCCGACGACTGAGGCCGACGCCGCGCGCCGCCCCCATCCGGGGCGGCGTCCCTGCCGCCGCATGGTGATGCGGCCGCCATCGCGCGGCGCGCCCGCGCGCAACTGGTCGAGGCTCCCTCATGGATTTGCTTCTCGCGGCGATCCCGCAGATCCTGCAGCCGCACATGCTGATCACCATCTTCGTCGGCGTCGCCGCGGGGCTGCTGATCGGCTCGCTTCCGGGGCTGACCGCGACGATGGCGCTCGCGGTGCTTCTGCCCTTCACATTCAACATGGACGCGCTTCAGGGGCTCGCGGCCCTCGGCGCGATCTACATGGGCACGATCTATGGCGGGGCGTTCACCGCGATCCTGATCAACACGCCGGGCACGCCCTCCTCCATCGCGACCACCTTCGACGGCTACCCGATGGCCAAGCAGGGCCGCGCCCTCGAGGCGATCAGCGCGGCCACGATCGCCTCGGTGATCGGCGGGCTGGTCGGGGTGACGGCGCTTCTGGTGCTCGCGCCGCCGCTGGCGCGGCTGGCGGTGACGTTCGGGCCGGCGGAAATGTTCTGGGTGGCGGTCCTGGGGCTGACGCTGATCGCGAGCCTGTCGAGCGACTCGCTGCTCAAGGGGGCGCTCGGCGGCTGCATCGGGCTGATGCTCGGCACGATCGGGGTCTCGCCGGTGGGCGGCGAGACACGCTTTACCTTCGGCATCCCCGCGATGCAGGGTGGGGTCTCGCTGATCGTGGCGCTGATCGGGCTGTTCGTGATCCCCGAGATCCTGTCGATGGCCGCGCGCGGGCGCGCCGCGCTCACCGCGCCGGCCGACATGTCGCTCGAGCGGTTCAACTTCCTGCCGGTGCTGCGCAAGGTGATCTCGAAGCCGGTCAACATCATCCGCTCCTGCGTGATCGGGCAGATCGTGGCGATCATTCCCGGCGCGGGCGGCAACATCACCAGCCTCGTCGCCTACAACGAGTCGCGCCGCGCCTCGAAGGACCCGGAAAGCTATGGCAAGGGCAATGTCGACGGGCTCGTGGCCTCCGAGTCGAGCAACAACGTGATGGTGGCGGGGTCGATGATCCCGCTCTTGACGCTGGGCATCCCCGGTGCGCCGCCGGACGCGGTGATCCTCGGGGTGCTGATGCTGCACGGCCTGCGCCCCGGCATCGAGCTGTTCACGGAATCGGGCGTGCTGACCAACGGTTTCATCCTGTCGATGGGCCTTGCGGCGCTTATGATGCTGCCGGTGGGGCTTCTCGGCGGGCGGCTGGTCTATCGCTCGATCCTCAAGACGCCGCATTATTTCCTGATCCCGACGATCCTGATCGTCACGATCCTGGGCACCTATGCGCTGCGCAACAATGTCACCGACGTTCTGATCATGCTGGGCATGGGGGTGGCGGGGTATTTCCTGCGCATCATCGGGATATATGCCGCGCCGATCGTGCTCGGCCTGATCCTCGGGACGATCGCCGAGCAGGGCTACACCCAGACGATCCTCGGCGGCATGGCCGACGCGGTGCCGCAGCTGCGCCTGCTCGACAATGTGCTCTCGCAGATCCTGTTCGCGCTGGTGATACTGGCGCTGATCTCCACGCTGCTGCCGCGCTGGCTGGGGCGCAAGCGTGGCACCACCGGACCGGGCACGCCGCCGCCCGGCAACGAATGAGGTCGCCATGATTCAGCGCATCAATTCGGATCTCGTCGCGGGCGCGCTCGGCGTGGTCGTGTGCGCCGTGTTCTGGTTCAATCGCGGGACGCTGTCGCCGCTGAGCGGGGCGTTTCCCGACGCGGTGCTGGTGGTGATGCTGGCGGTTTCCGGCGCGCTCCTTGTGAAGGGGGTGATCAGCGCCGATATCTGCCCGGCCTTTCCCGACGGCAATGCCGGGCGTGTCATGGCGATGATCGCGGGGCTCGGGCTGTGGTGGCTGGGCATCCGCTATGTCGGCTTTCTGGTGACCAGCACGACGATGTTCTTCGTCATAGCCCTGAGCCTCGCCGCAGCCGTCGAGACGCTCAGCCTGCGTCGCGCGCTGTTCTTCGCGGCGGTGGCCATCGTGATCGTGGGCGGGTTCTACCTCGTCTTCACGCAGATCCTCTATATCCGCCCGTTCCGAACTCCGCTGCCCTGATCAGCCGAGCTCGCGGCGAAACAGCGCCATGAGCTCGGCCTTGTCCTCGAAGCCGATGCCGGGGATTTCGGGCAGGGCGACGCGGCCGCCCGAGACGGGGGTGCTGTCGGCGAAGCCGCCGAAGGGCTTGAAGATACCCGGATAGGACTCGTTGCCCCCGAGCCCCAGCCCCGCCGCGATGCTCAGGGCGAACTGGTGGCCGCCATGCGGCACGCACTGACGCGGCGACCAGCCCTCGGTGCGCAATGCCCCGAGGATGCGCATGTATTCCACCAGCCCGTAGGACAGCACCGGGTCCATCTGCAGGATGTCGCGGTCGGGGCGCATCCCGGCATAGCGCAACAGATTGCGCGCATCCTGCATGGAAAACAGGTTCTCGCCGGTCGCCATCGGCGGGGCATAGACCTTCGAAAGCTCCGCCTGCAGCGCGTAATCGAGCGGATCGCCCGCCTCCTCGTACCACTTCAGCGCGTAGGGCGCGAGCGCCTCGCCGTAAGCCAGCGCGGTGTCGAGATCGAAGCGGCCATTGGCGTCGACGGCGAGCCGCGCACCGTCGCCCACGACCTCGAGCACCGCCTCGATGCGCGCGATGTCGTCGGCGAGCGGCGCGCCCCCGATCTTCATCTTCACCGCGTCGTAGCCCATCTCGAGATAGCCGCGCATCTCGTCCTGAAGCGCCGTGTTGTCCTTGTCCGGGTAATAGTAGCCGCCCGCCGCATAGACCGGGACATCCGCCGCCGGCGTGCCCGTCCCGTAGGTCTCGGCGAGGTAGCGGTGCAGCGGCTGGCCCGCGATCTTGGCGACCGCGTCCCACACGGCCATGTCCACGACCCCGACGGCCACCGAGCGTTCGCCATGCCCGCCGGGTTTCTCATTGGACATCATCACGTCCCAGATCCGGAACGGATCGAGATTGTCGCCCGCATCGGTGAGCAGCTGCGCCGGTTCGGCCGCGCGCATCCGCGGCAGGAAGCGGTGCCGCAGCAGCCCGCTCTGCGCGTAGCGGCCATTGGAGTTGAACCCGTATCCGATCACCGGCGCACCGTCGCGCACCACATCGGTGACCACCGCGACGATGGAGACATCCATCTTCGAGAAGTCGATATAGGCGTTTCGAATGTCCGACCCGATTGAGGCCGTGGCCTCGCGAATTTCCACGATCCGCATGCTTGCCTCCCCGCAATGCTCCGGCGCCTGCCCCCCGCGGTATCGGTCCCGCCGACCTGCACCACTGCATGCGCACCATGTCACATGTCTCGGCTTCGTGCACGGGATGTCAACGTCGAACAGGTGCCGACGCCCGAAGCCGCCCGCGCCAAAGCCACCCTGCGCCGGCCCGGCAGCGATGGCGGCCAATACCCCCGATGCAGCTCGCGCCCATGATTGCGTGCGCCGCGGTAGCGTCAAGGCTTCCCGGATCGAGCGCCTGTTGATACTATATCGCAGGGACGAATCTCCGTCGGGCGCACATTGGAGGATCGGGTCGGTGCCGTTTGCTCTTCTGTTTGCCGCCGTCATGTTCGTCCTCAGCGCAGCGCCCGCCGAAGCTCTCTCCAACGCCGCGCGATACCTGATCGACCAGCAGATCGCGCTAGCCTGCGACGGGCGCGAAGGTGGCATCGACCCTTCGGCGGGGCTTTTTTGTACAAATGGGGTGTTGGGGGATTCATCTCCTGAATCCAGGATGCTAGCTGGAGGGTATGAGCAGACCCATCCCGCCGACCTACAAGACCAAGAACTGGCAGGCTTACAACGAAGCGCTCAAGCGCCGGGGTTCGCTGACGGTCTGGTTCGACCCCGAGATGACCTGGGAGGCTGCGCCGACCGGCAAGCGCGGCCGGCAGCCTGACTACAGCGATGCCGCGATCCAGACCTGCCTGACGCTGAAGGGTGAAGGGCGTCCCGGAAACGATCCGGTGGATCGTTTCAGCCCTGAACGGGCGGAGCCCCGGGCCGGCCTGGCATGGCGCTTCGGCAGACGACCGGGTTCGTGGAGAGCCTGCTGGGCTTGATCGGGCTTCCGTGGTCGGTGCCGGACTTCAGCACTTTGAGCCGTCGTCAGAGAACCCTCGACGTCACCATCCCCTATCGCGGATCGCAGGGGCCGCTGCACCTGCTGATCGACAGCACGGGTATCAAGGTGGAGGGCGAAGGCGAGTGGAACGCGCGCAAGCATGGCGGCCCCAAACGGCGCATCTGGCGCAAGATCCATCTCGGGATCGACGAGGAGACGCTCGAAATCCGCGCCGTCGAGGTCACCAGCAGCAATGTGGGCGATGTCGAGCCGGTGAGCGCCACGGGTTCGAGCGAACCGGCGAGGGATGCTGCCCGAGCTGCTCGAGCAGATCGCGCCGGATCAGGAGATCGGCACCGTCACTGCCGATGGGGCCTACGACACCCGAAAGTGCCATGATGCCATCGGGGACCGGGGCGCGGCCGCGTTCGGGCACGCGCTCGAACCG
>PUKW01000089.1 GCA_003550665.1 Paracoccaceae bacterium
CTTGTCGAGACCCCCGAGGCGGCGGCCCCGACCCCGCAGGAGGACGCTCCCGAACAGGGGCAGGGCGACAAGCCGGGCGAGGGGCAGGGCGACAAGCCGGGCGGTGGCGACGGCGCCACTTCGCGCAAGACCAGCCGCGCGCCCGCAAGGCGGCGCAGCCCCGCCAAGTCCGCGAAATCCGACAACGGCAACTCCGGCGATGGCGGGTCCGGCGACTCGACGGCGAACTCCGCCGCCGAGTGAGCGGCCGGGGCCCGCCCGGCTTACCCGTCGGCGAACTCGCGGGCGAGCGCGCAGAACTGCGCCACGGAGAGCTCCTCGGCGCGCCGGGTCGGGTCGATGTCGGCGGCGCGCAGATGCCGCTCGATATCCGGCGCGAGCCCCCTGAGACTTGCGCGCAGCATCTTGCGGCGCTGGTTGAACGCTGCCGCCACCACCTTGCTCAGAACCGTCGCGTCGGCCGGGAAGCGCGGCGCGTCGAGCCGGTCGAGGTGCACCACTGCCGAGCTGACCTTGGGCGCCGGGGTGAAGGCCTCGGGCGGCAGCCGCAGCGCGATGCGCGCCTGCGTGCGCCACTGCGCGAGCACAGCGAGCCGGCCATACGCCTTGGTGCCGGGCTGCGCGACGATGCGTTCGGCGACCTCGCGCTGGAACATCAGGGTCAGGCTGCGCCAGAATGGCGGCCATTGCGGTGGCGTCAGCCAGCGCACGAGCAGCTCGGTTCCGACATTATAGGGCAGGTTGGCCACGATACGGATCGGCGGCGTGAGATGGTCGCGCGGATCGATCGTGAGCGCGTCGCCCTCGATCGCGGTGAGCCGCCCCGGCCAGGCCGCCGCGATCTGCGCCAGGGCGGGCAGGCAGCGCGGATCCTTCTCCACCGCGAGCACATGCCGCGCCCCCTCCGCGAGAAGCGCGCGCGTCAGCCCGCCGGGACCGGGGCCGACCTCGAGGATGTCGCAATCCTCGAGTGGGCCGGCCGCGCGCGCGATCCGCGCCGTGAGGTTGAGATCGAGCAGGAAATTCTGCCCCAGGCTCTTGCGCGCCTCGAGCCCATGCGCGCGGATCACCTCGCGCAGCGGCGGCAGCCCGTCGATCGCGCTCATGCCTGCCTCGGCCGGCGCGCCGGGCCGCCCTCAGCCCGCATCCGCCGCCCCGCGATTGCGGATCATCGCGTCGGCGAGCCGCAGCGCCGCGACGAGGCTCGACGGATCGGCCACGCCCTGCCCGGCAATATCGAGCGCGGTGCCGTGATCGGGCGAGGTGCGCACGAAGGGCAGGCCGAGCGTCACATTGACGCCACCGGCGAAATCCAGCGTCTTGATCGGTATCAGCGCCTGGTCGTGATACATGCAGACCGCCGCGTCGTAGCGCGCCCGCGCCGCATCGTGAAACAGGGTGTCGGCGGCATGCGGCCCGGACACGGCGAGCCCTTCATCGCGCAGCGTCGCGATGACGGGGGAGATGAGCTCGAGCTCCTCGCGCCCCATCGCGCCGCCCTCGCCGGCATGGGGGTTGAGCCCGGCCACGGCGATGCGCGGCGCGGGCAGGGCGAAATCGCGGCGCAGCCCCGCCGCGGTGAGCCGGATCGTTGCCGCGAGGTCGTCGCGGTTGAGCGCCGCGGGCACCGCGGCGAGCGCGATGTGGATCGTCGCCGGCACCACCCGCAGCGCCGGGCAGGCGAGCATCATCGCCACGCGCTCGACGCCCGCGAGCGCGGCGAGATACTCGGTGTGGCCGGGAAAGGCGAAGCCGGCGCCGTCCTGAAGCGCCTTCTTGTGGATCGGGCCGGTGACCACGGCTCCGGCGTCCCCGGCCTGCACGAGGCGCACCGCGTGTTCGATCACGGCGACGACCTGTGCGGCATTCGCGGCATCGGGGCGCCCCGGCGCGGCGGGCGCGGGGAAGGGATGCGGGAGCACGGGCAGGGTACCCGCCGGCACGTCGCGCGCCTGCCGCGGATCGGCGATCTCGCGGATCGCGGCGCCGCGCGGCAGATGCGCCGGGTCGCCGATCAGGAAGAAGGGCAGGTCACCGCCGAGCCGGGCGCGCGCGCCGAGCGCGATCTCGGGGCCGATCCCGGCCGGCTCGCCGCAGGTCAGCGCGATCGGGCGAGCGCTCATTCGTGGCGGATATGGGCGTCGGCGCGCAGCTGTTCGAGATAGCCGTCCGCGAGCGCGTTGAGCCGCTGATCGATCAGCCGGTTGCCGACATTGTCGCGCGAGGGCGGCTCATCCGTCACCGGCCGGCGCTCGCACAGCATCAGGAACACCAGCGCATCGCCCTCCGTCAGCCGGGTCGAGACCTCGTACTCGTCGAGCCGGTCGAGCTCGGCGGCGATGCTGCCCGGCACGTCGCTCAGCGGGCCCTCCTCGTCGAAGAGGTTGCTCGTCGCGAGGTTGCCGGCGGTGCGGTGGAGGTCGCTGCAGGTGTCGCTGCGCGCGCGGATGTCGGCGGCGCGCTGCTGCGCGGCGTCGCGGTCGCCGGGGATCAGCAGGCGCTTGTAGCGCACATTGATCTCGGCGGAGTTGGCGTCGCGGCGCGCGCGCCGATCGCGCAGCTGAAACAGCGCCAGCGCGCCCTCGACCGTGATCGGATCGGTAACCTCGCCGCGGCTCATGCCCATGATCTCCTCGCGGACGGGCCCGGGCAGCTCGCCGATCTGCATCCAGTCGATGCGCCCGCCATCATCCGCCGACCCCGCCGCGGAGTATTGCCGCGCGGCCTCGGAGAACTCGTCGACCGAGGTAATATCCGCGATCTGCGGGGCGAGCTCGGCGCTGCGCTCGGCGTGCTGCTGGCTGGTGGGCAGGAAGATCTCCGAAAGCAGAACCTCCATCGTCGCGGGCTGCGAGGTGAGCGCGAGCGCGCGGTCGATCTCGGCATCGGAGACATCGATCCGGCGCGCGAAACGCTGGCGCACGACCTCGCGCCAGACGAGCCCGCCGCGGACGAAATCGCGGAAGGTGGATTCGGCGACACCCTGCTCGTCGAGCGCGCTGATGAATTCCGCCGCGCTCAGATCGGCGCGGCTCGCGAACTCCTCCTTGCCGGTGGCGAGATCGTCATCGGAGACCGACACGCCCATGCGCTCGGCCGCCTCGACGCGGAGCCGGTCCTCGATCAGCCCGTCGATCGCCTGCTCCTCGATATTGCCCCCCGCGCCGAGCAGTTCGAGAAAGCGCATCCGCTGCTCGACCTCGTATTGGGTGATCACCTTGTCGTTCACCGTCACGCGCGGGGCGAACATGTTCTGCGCCTCGGCGGGCAGCGTCATGCCCAGCACGGGCAGGAGGGCGAGGATCAGGGTCGTGAATCGCATTCGGAGTCCGCCATCGTCTTCGTCAGGCGCCGCAGCCGCCGCTCGAGCCGGGGCTGCCGCCGCCAAATCCCAGGAGTTCGACCGAAAGGCCGAAATTCGTGCTCGGCTCCACCCTAGTCGAGGAGGCGAACCGACGCGAGAGGGAAACATCCACGAGCGCGCATTCGTTGCGCAACTCCATGCCGATACCGGCGCGCTGCGCCTCGCCCGAGGCCAGGTCGTAGCGCCAGTCGATGCGCCCGCTCAGCGCGTCGCTGAAGGCATAGCCCGCATCGACGCTCCACTCCGAGCTGCTCGACGGGCGGTTCTCGGCCGGTTCGGCGGCGATCGTCGCCAGGCTCGTGGACAGGTCGAGCCGCGAGGTCCGCCAGCCGACGCGGCTTTCGGCCTTGGTGATGGCGAAATCGGAGTCGAACAGCGCGCGGTTGGTGATGCTCAGCCCGGCGCCATTGTCGACCCGCATCGCCGCGAGCCAGTCCGAGCGCGACCCGGACAGCCCAGACAGCTCCGTGAATTGCGCGCCGTCCCCGGCGCGGTAGACCCGCCCGACGGTAAGTCCCGCCGACCAGCCCTCGGGCGCCGTGCGTGTCCAGCTTATGCCGAGATTGGCGCGCCGCCCCAGCTCGCGGTTGTCGGCGCCCGGCGCGCGGTCCAGCGCGAAGAGATTGCCCTCGTCGAATTCGACGAGGCGGCTGTCTTCGTTGGGCACGCCGGGCGCGGTCGGGCGCGCCCAGACGAGCTGCGCGACGGGCTCGATGACCTGCACGGCGCCGGAGTTCTCGGTCCGGTGCCAGGGCCAGCGCAGCTCGAGCGCGGCCTGTGGGGTGACGCGGGTGACGTGGCGGTCGAAGCGGCTGTCGCGGCGGATCAGGTATTGATCGGCGACGATCTCGCCGGCGATACCGGCCTCGACCCCGCCGGGCAGGATCCAGTCGCGGCGCCAGTCGACCGCGGCGCGCGCGCGCGCCATGTCGCGCCCCGCCACGTCGGCGCGCGACGCGCGGTGCAGGCCGAGCGTGTCGATGCGCGTGCGCGCCACCCCGCCGAGGCCGGGCATCGCGAAGCGGCGGCTCCAGGCGGCGCGGGCGATGCGGTTGGCGCGCTCGGCGTTGACGGCGTCGATGCGCAGCGAGCGAAAAGCGAGTGCCTCGGCGCGCAGCGACTCGTCGCGGGTGGTGCGCGCGAGGGTGACGCCGCTGGTGAGCAGATCGCGCGAGGTGTGGCCGTACTCGTCGAGGTAGGTGCGGTCGCTCGCCGCCTCGAGCCGGAAATCGAGCACCGTGTGCGCGCCGAGCGCAAAACGCCCCCCGCCCAGCACGAAGCCGCGCACCGTGCCGGGGCGGATCGTGTCGCGCGACATTCCGCCCTCGATCTCGACATCGCCGCGGCGAAAGGCCTGCCGGTAGCGCAGCTCCATCGTCGTCGTGCGCCCCTGCGCGACATAGGGCGTCACGGTGAGGTCGCGGTGATCGTCGAGTTCGACGAAATAGGGCATCCGCAGACCGGGGCCGAGATCGCTCGTGGCGCGAAAGCGCGGCACGAGAAAGCCGCTCGTGCGGGTGTTGTCCGGGTCGGGCACGCGCAGCCGCGGCAGGTAGAAGACCGGCACGCCGAAGACGCGAAACTGCGCGCGGTCGAAATGGATCTGCTGCTCGAGCTGGTCATGGACGACCTCGCGCGCGCGGATCTCCCATAGCGGGGTGGGGCTGTCCGGGCAGACGCGGCAGGAGGAGGCGACGCTGCGCTCGAGCCGGGTGTAGCGGCCCTCGCCGCGGGTGACGGTGTCGGCCGCGAGCTGGAGCTGTTCGTTGAGCACCAGCCGCGCGCTGTGCAGCACCCCGTCGCGCAGATCGCGCGACAGCTCGGCGGTGTCGGCCACGACGACGAATCCCACCCCCTCGTCGAGATGCAGCGGCCCGTCGAACGCGATGCGGTCGGTCTCGCGGTCGTAGCGGATGCGGCGTGCGCGCAGCCGCGCCTCGCCGAAGAACACCTCGACCTCGCCCTCGGCGACGAGCCCCCCGTCGGCCGTGACCGCCACGCGATCGGCGATCAGCGTCGCCTCCTGCGCCGCGGCGGCCGGAGCGGTCAGCGCCATGACGAGCGCGGCGAGCAGGGCGGAAATCCGCCGTATCATCCGTCCTCCAGGTGCAGGAGCAGCGCCAGCGACAACAGGATTGCCGCCCCGGGCGGACCCCAGGCCGACAGCGCCACCGGCAGCTGCCCGTTCTCTCCCAGAACCTGCGCGAAATTGCGCAGGAAGAATACCCCGAAGCCGCCGAGGATGGCGAAGAGCACCCGCATCCCGGTGCCGCCGAAGCGGCTGTGGCGCATCGTCAGCGCCGCGCCGAGCATCACCATCGCCGCCATCGTCAGCGGTGTGGCGAGCTCGAGCTGCAGCCACACGCGGTGCGCGCGCGCGGAAAAGCCGGCGCGGTCGAGATCGTCGATGAAGCCCGCAAGCTGCCAGATCGGCACCGCCGCCGGCGCGCCGAAACTGTCGCGCAGTTGCTCGGGCGTCATGTCCGAGGGCAGCTCGAGCGCGGCGAAGCGGCGCGCTTCGCGCTCGGGATTGGAATCGCCGAGGCGCCATTCCTTTGCACCGGAGAGATGCCAGGCGCCCTCGGCGAGCTCGGCGCGCACCGCCTCGATGCGGCGCTCGGGGCCGTCCTCGCCGAAGGTCATGAAGGTCACGTCGGTAAAGCCGGTGCCGTCCGGATCGGCGCGCGACGCGCGGATCACGAGCTGCCCGCCCGGATGCGCCTGGCGCAGCCACAGCCCCGACGATCCCACCGATATCACCCCCGTATCGCCCCCGGTGTAGCGGTTCGACAGCGTCTCGTAGTGCTGGATCGTGTAGGCCACGAGCGGGTTGAGCACCGCCAGTGTCACCGCCCCCACCACCAGCACCGCCACCACCGGCGCCATCACGAGCCGCACCCCCGAGCGCCCTGTCGCGCGCACGACGACGAGCTCCGAGCTGCGCGCCAGCGCCAGGAACAGGGCGATCGCCGCGAGGATCACCATGAGCGGGAGGATCTGGTAGAGCGTGCCGGGCACGTTCATCACGGCCAGATGCGCCGCCTGCAGGAAGGTTCCGTCGCGCCCGGCCATGCGGCGCAGCTGCTCGACCATGTCGAGCAGTGCGGCCATGCCCGCGAACACCGCCACGATCAGCCCGAACAGCCCCAGGAAACGGCGCGCGACATAGAGCGACAGCGTCATGGCGCCCCCACCGTGCACCGCGGCCGGCGCGCCCGATCCGCAAGCCACAGCATCACCGCCGCCGCCGCCACCGCGACGAGCACCGGAACCACCGCGAGCGGCGCCAGCGCCGCGTCGCGCAGCGCCACGCCGGCCAGCGCGTTGTTGACGAGCTGCACCGAGATCAGGAGCGCCGCCGCCCCGGTGATCTGCCGCCAGAGGCCGAAGCGGCTGAAAGCGCCGAGGCGCAGCGTCGCAAAGCCGATGAGCGCCCCGGCCATGGCCAGGAAGGGATGCACTATCCGCGTCCACGCCTCGTGCAGGAACTCGGCGCGATCGGCCCCGGCGCGGTCGAGATCCTCGGGATCGGCGCGCAACAGCGTCGGCGTGGGCAGCGCGCGGGTATCGACCCCGTCACCGCGCCCGCTCACCAGCGCGCCGACATCATAGGTCAGATCGTCGAAGCGCAGCGTCGAGAGCCGCTCCCCGTCGGGCTCGTAAAGCTGCGCCATCCCGTCGATCATCACCAGCTTGGGCGCGCCATCGCCCGGCACGAGCACGGCCTGCGCGGCGCTGTAATCGGTGCGCCCCGAGCCCGAGCGCGCATCCGACAGGAACACGTCCTCCATCGCGCCCGCCTCGGTGATGTTGCGCACATAGAGGGTCACGTCGCGCGCCGGGTGCAGGAAATCACCCTCGGTGAGCATCCGCGCGGTGATGTTCTCGGCGATGTCGGCGCGCCGTTCGGTGAGCTGGGCGCGGCTCGCCGGCATCAGCCAGTGCATCAGCACCGTCAGGAAGACCGCCACGATCAGCCCGAACAGGACCACCGGCCGTGCCAGACGCCGCGCCGACAGCCCCGTCGCCTGCATCACCACGAGTTCGCTCTCCGTGGTCAGCCGGTTGGTGACATAGACCGCCGCGACGAAGGCCGAGATCGGCAGGACGACGCGAATGACATTGGGCAGGGTGAGCGCCGTGAACTCGAGGAAGATGCCGAGCGACTGGCCGTCGCCGATCAGCGTGTCGAACAGCGACACGGCCTGATTGACCCATTGCACCCCGATCAGCACCAGCGAAAAGAACCCGAACACCACCAGAAGCTGCGACAGGACATATCTGTCGAATCTGGCCAAGCGTCGTTTCCTCCTGTCGTCGCGCGCGACGTTAGAGCAAAAGCACGGGACGGAAAACTGCCTTCTGGTCAAGACATGGGCGAGCCGCTAGGGTCCGCCCGCGCAGCCAGCCAGGAGACTTCGATGACCGCACCGGTGACGATCCGTTTCGACGCCATGGACCCTGACGCGATCGCCGCCCATGAGGGCCGCATCGTGGTCTTCGCCGATCCCGGGGCGGGGCTCGACAAGGGCGCGCGGCGGGTCAACCGGCTGTGTCGCGGCGCGCTTGAGCGGCTCGTGGCGGGCAAGGCCTTCGGCAAGCTCGATGCGGGCGCGGCGCTCACGCTCGACTATCCGGCCGGGCTCGCCGCGGACTCGGTGCAGGTGGTGCGGCTCGCGCGCCGGCCCAAGCCCGACGCGGCGCGCCGCGCCGGGGCGACGATCGGCAAGGCGATGGATGAGCGCGACGCGCTCGTGCTGGCCGGAACCAATGCGCGCGCTGCCGAGATTTCCAAGGGGCTCGCCCTGCGCGCCTACGAGTTCCGTGCCCACAAGACCGAGGACAAACCGGCGCCCGGTGTGGTGACCTTCATGGTCTCGCGCCCCGAGGAGGTCGCCGCCGAGGCGCAGCCCATGGCCGCGCTCGCCGAGGGCGTGTTCTTCACCCGCGACCTCGTCAACGAGCCGGCCAACATCCTGACCACGGACGATTTCGCCGCCCGGCTCGCCGCGATGCAGGAGCTTGGCCTCGATGTGGAGATCCTCGAGGAGGCGGAGCTCGACGAGCTCGGCATGCGCGCGCTTCTCGCCGTCGGTCAGGCCTCGACGAGTCCCTCCAAGGTCGTGGTGATGCGCTGGCAGGGCGGGGCGGCAGAGGAGGCGCCGCTGGCACTGGTCGGCAAGGGGGTGATGTTCGACACCGGCGGCATCTCGATCAAGCCCGCCGCGGGGATGGAGGACATGACCATGGACATGGCAGGCGCCGGCGTCGTCGCGGGGACGATGCGTGCGCTGGCGCTGCGCAAGGCGAAGGCCAATGTCGTCGGCATCGTCGGCCTCGTGGAGAACATGCCCGCCGGCAACGCGCAGCGCCCCGGCGATGTCGTGCGCACGATGAAGGGCGACACCGTCGAGGTCATCAACACCGACGCCGAGGGCCGCATGGTGCTTGCGGACGTCATGTGGTACGCGCAGGACCGCTTTGCGCCGGCCGCGATGATCGATCTGGCGACGCTGACGGGCGCGATGGTCATAGCGCTCGGCCATGAACGCGCGGGCGTGTTCTCCAATGACGATGCGCTGTGCGACGCGCTTACGGCGGCCGCGGCGGCCGAGGACGAGCGCGCCTGGCGGCTGCCGGTGGGCGAGGATTACGATCACCTGCTCAAGTCGCGCATCGCCGACGTCAAGCATGTCGGCGGGCGCACCGCCGGCTCGGTGACGGCGGCGCGCTTCCTGCAGCGTTTCGTCAAGGACGAGACCCCTTGGGTGCATGTCGACATCGCCGGTGTCGCGCTGCGCAAGGAGGAAAGCCCCTTTGCGCCCAAGGGCGCCTCCGGCTGGGGGGTGCGCGCGCTCGACCGGCTGGTGCGGGAGCGGTTCGAGGGCTGAATGGCCGCGGCGCGGTTCTACCACCTCACGCAGCGTCCGCTCGAGGCGACGCTGCCGATGCTCATCGAGAAATCGCTCGCGGCGGGGTGGCGGGTCGCCGTGCGGGGCACCAGCGAAGACCGGCTGCGCTGGCTCGACGAGCGGCTCTGGCTCGAGCCCGAGGACGGGTTTCTGCCGCACGGGCTGGCGGGCGGGCCGCATGACGGGGATCAGCCCGTGCTGCTGACCACCGCGGCGCCGACCAATGGCGCGGCCTGCCTGATGGCGATCGACGGCGCCGAGATCACCGCGCCTGAAGCCGCCGCGCTGGAGCGGGTCTGCATCCTCTTCGACGGGCACGATGCGCGCGCGGTCGAGCATGCGCGCGCACAATGGAGCACGCTCACCGCAGCCGGGGTCCCGGCGCAGTACTGGAGCGAGGAGTCGGGCCGCTGGACGATGAAGGCCGAGCGCTGACCACGCGCCCGGCTGCATTCAGTCGGTCCCGATCACGGCGGTGCCGTACGCGGCGCGGCTGAACCTTTCGAGGATCGCCGTGACGGATGCTGCCTGCGACCCTTGCGGGAGCGCCGCGCGGCGATCATCGCGCTGTTGCCGTTGCCACGGGCCGGGGCGTGCCATGACCGCATGCGCGCATCGTCTGCACCGCTAAGAAGGCCGAGCGTCGCGCGACGGCAACGGATCTTCGCCCGACACCATTTACGCTTTCTCTACCTTTCGTTGCTCTACTCGGCGCTGCGGGGCGCGACACGATGGACAGACTCATCGCTCAGGTCCCGGACGCCAGGGAGGCAATTCGATGATCCGACACCCGTTGCACGAGACCCGAGGCACCGCCGCACGCGTCGTCGCCGACACCTCCGGCGCCTCGGCGATCATCCTCGCGATCACGCTGCCGATCGTGATCGGCGGCGTCGGCCTCGCCGTCGATGTCGGGCTCTGGTATCAAACCGAGCGGCGCATGCAGAGCGCCGCTGACACGGCCGCCTTCACCGCCGCGGTCGAGAGTCGCGTTACCGACGGGTACGAAACCAAGGCGCTGGAAGAGGCCCGCTTCAACAACAATTTCCGCGGGGATGATGGCGGTTTCGCGCTCGATACGGTGACGAGCGGCGCCAATCGCTATTTCCGGGTGACCCTCGTGGAGGACCGTCGCGACATATTCTCCGGCGTTCTCGCGGGGATTCTCGGCAGTGACCGGGACGCCGGCAGAATCCGCGTTTCCGGCACCGCGATGTTTCAAGTGGAGGATGGCTACTGCCTGTTCGCTCTCGATGACGACGCCGGGCCGGCAATCGAGATCAGCGGCAACGCGGAGGCCGCGCTCACCGATTGCGGGATCCACGCCAATTCGCGGTCCGATCAGGCGATCGAGATCGGCAACAGCCCCGAGGTCGCCGCGAAATGCATTTCGGCCGTCGGCGGGATCGATACTCACCAGAACAACACGCTCGATCTCGACTGTGGCAACCCGCGCCCGAGCTTTCCGCGCCAGAGCGATCCCTACGCCCGTCTTCAGGACGAGCAGGTGTCCATTCCGGGAGACTCCGAAACGCGCAACGAAACCAGCGGCACCCTGAAGCCGGGCCGTTACCCGGATGGCCTCGACCTGTCGGGCGATGTCGAGCTCGAGCCCGGGGAATACTATTTCGACAAGGATTTCAAAGCCACGGGTGGAAATATCAGCATCACCGGTGAGGACGTGTTTCTCTATTTCGAAGGCGATGCCGTGCTCAATATCGGCGGAAACGCGACCATCGACATATCGGCCAAGACCGAGGGGCCTTACGCGGGCGTGGCGATGTATTTCGATCCCGACTCGACTTTCGGCAACGAGCACAGGCTTAACGGAACGATCGCTTCGAGCTTCAACGGCGCCGTCTACGCGCCGAACGCCGATTTCAGGTTCAACGGCACATCGAGCTCGAAGGACAACCCGCCATGCTTTCAGCTCGTCTCGCGCACCATGAACTTCAGCGGCAACTCCACGATCCGCTCCGACTGTTCGGATAGTGACTATGACATATCGCTGGAATCCGTCGCGCTGGTGGCCAATGAAGATTTTCCGGGCTAGCGCCGGGCGCGCGCGCGGGGCAGCGCCGGATCGTCGCCGCGGCGCCGGTAAGCGACGGCTCCTGCGCAACGATTCGGGGGTGAGCGCGATCGAGTTCGCCATCGGGGCACTCATGCTTGTTCCGGCGCTGCTGTGGATGTCCGATCTTGGTCTTGGATTTGTTGCGCGCATGGAGTTGGAACGGCATGTGCGCAGTGGCGCAGACGCTGTGATGCTGGGGGAGACCAGGCCCGAAATGGTGGGCAAGCTCGTCGATGCCGTGGCCGGGGACTTGCCCGGGATCAAGCCCGCCGAAGTCAACCGCCTCTGCGAAGGTGAGTCTCCGACCGGTGTCTGCGCCGATGGCGACACGGAGCATCTCCAGATCGTGCTGCAACGCGAGCGTACGAGCCTGTTCAGCATGCGAAGTGAACCATACGAGCTCGAGGCGCAAACGCGTGTGCGAATTCAGCGTCAGTAGTAGACCATGCGACCGGAGACGGAAAATCCTGTCCGAATACAGTGATCCATGCGCATGTCGCGCGCGCCGGCGGCGCCCTTTGCTGCATTGCGAGCGGGGGGCGGTCGCGATCGAGTTCGCCCTCGTCATCGGGCTGTTGATCGCTCTGGTCTTGGGCATCCTGCAGATCGGCCTCGCGATTCAGCAGCGCGGTGCGATGGAGCGCACCCTCTCGCTGGAGATTCGTCGCGCCCAGATCGACGAGGGCGTGAGCGACGATGTGCTCAGAGAGCGGCTTTCGGATCGGCTTGAGCGCCAGAGTGACGGCAAGGTGACGATCACATTCGAATCGTTGAATCTCGACGATGAGGACCTTCCCTACCGGCGGGTCATCGTCGCCTACCCCTACAGGCTGCAGATCCCTCCGCTGACCGCCCTGCGCATCACCATGCGCGCCGACGCGATTGCGCGACAGGTCAATTAGTTTGGACATGCAGCTTGATGATGACGCTGTTCGCCCCGATCATCGGCAGCCGGCGGAGGCAGCGCCCGCCCATCTTTGTCGTGGCACCGAGGCGCTGCTTTCCTCCAGCGGAACACTGCCGGGGTTTCAGGCCGAGCGTCACGCCGCGGGCGTGCTCGCAGCACGACGCCGCAAAATCTCTGGCTTAGCGGAAGGTCTCCGGTGGCGGGGTCAGGACCGCGATGGCCGTGGTGGTGAGCGGCCCGATCCCCGGAACTGTCATGAGCCGCCGCGCCACCTCATTCTCCTTGGCCTGATTGGCGACCTCGGCATCGAGCTTGACGATCTCTGCCTCTAGAGCGCGTCGCTTCCTTTCGGATTCAGGATTCCCAGATCGGCCATGATGTGGTTCCCTTCCCTTGAGGCAGATATTGGGGTCACAGATGGGCAAGCCACATCCGATAGAACTTCGA
>PUKW01000056.1 GCA_003550665.1 Paracoccaceae bacterium
CCAGCACACCGGCGCCGGCGACCATCATCAGATTGCCGATATCGCCCGCCTCGAACAGCGCCTGGTCGGCGGGAAAGTCCGGATCGTCCGCGAGAAAGCGCGAGAGGTAGTAGTTGTTGGTCACCCCCCAATCGGCCTCGCCATCGGCGATGGCGGTGTGGATGGCGGTGTTGTTGGAGACGATCACCGGATCATTGTCGGCGAGCGCCTGCAGCCACTCGCGCGCCGCGTCATCGCCCTCCTGCACCCGAAGCGCCGTGACATGCGCGAGGAACGAGCCGTTGGTGGGCGGCAGCGCCATGGTGCCCGCATAGCGCTCATCGGTCATCTCGGCCATCGTGGCGGGCAGATCGTCGGCCTCCATCCGTTCGGTGGAATAGACCATCAGCCGCATCCGCCCCGAGGTGCCGGTCCAGCGGTTGTCGGCGTCGCGGTAAACTGCGGGAACCTCGGCGAGCATCTCCTCGGGCAGTTCGGCGAACATCGGCTTGATCTGGCCGAGCGCGGCGACATCCTGCGCCCAGAACACGTCGGCCGGCGATGCTGCGCCCTCCTCCTCGAGCAGCACCGCGAGTTCGGCGGTGCCGGCATAACGGACATTGACCTCGATGCCGGTGCTTTCGGTGAAGGCCTCGATGAGCGGGTCGACGAGCGTCTCGCCGCGGCCCGAATAAAGCGTGATTTCCTGCGCCGTCAGCGGGGTCGCGGCCATAAGCGCGATGGTGGCGATACCTGCGCGAAGATGGGTCATTGCGGTCGTCTCCGTGTCTGCGTCAATCGGGTCGATCAAGGCAGGAACAGGGTCACGGTACTGCGCATGGCGGCTCCCTCCCGCGCGTTGCGGCGCTCAATTCCTACTGCTTTTGTCGGGTATAGAATCCGAGCATAACCGTCAAGAAAAATGATGCGGCCCAACCCTCTGAAACGCACGGACCCCGGCGCGGGGGCCGGGGTCCGGTCAATACCACGCGGCACGGCTCAGATCGCGCCGTCGATCCAGCTTTGCAGCGCGCTTTTCGGGGCGGCACCGGTCTTGTTGGAGACGACCTCGCCATCCTTGTAGAGAAACAGCGCCGGGATCCCGCGAATGCCGAGCTGGGCGGGCATGTTCGGGTTCTCGTCGACATTGAGCTTGGCGATCTTCACTCGGCCCGCATATTCGTTCGACAGTTCCTCGAGCGCCGGGCCGATCTGCTTGCAGGGGCCGCACCATTCGGCCCAGAAATCGACCACGACAGGGATGTCGGACTGCTTGACCTCGGCATCGAAGGTCTCGTCGGTAACGGCGACGGTGGCCATTTTGGGGTGCTCCTTGTTTCGCGAGATTGCGCGGAACCTATGCCCGCGCCCTCACCGGGTCAAGGGAGCCCACCGGCGAGCGCCCGGTCCACAAGCGCGCCGGGCAGCGGCATCAGCCGGGCCGCGCGCGTCCACAAGAGCGCCGTCTCGACGCGCCGGCCGGGGAAAACCTGACCCAGCGCATGGGCATAGGCGCCCATCTGGCGCAGCAGCCCCTCGGGGACGTCCCCGGGGGTGTCCGGCACGACCCGGTTCGACTTGTAGTCAACCGCCAGCACCCGTTCGGGCGCGATGATGAGCCGGTCCACCGTGCCCAGCATCCGCCTGTCGCCGAGCGGGGCGGTCACGTCGATCTCGGTCAGCGCGTCGGGTGCGAACAGGAACGCCAGATCCGGCGCGGTGATGACGCCGCGCGCCTCGGCAAGAAGGTCCTCGGCCTCCGCCGTATCCACCGGGTCCGGGCTGGCGCCGAGCAGATCGCGCGCGCGGTCGGGCCAGCTTTCCTCGGGCCAGCCGGGCAGATGCTCGAGCAGAAGGTGCAGCTGGCGACCGCGGCGCAGCGCGGCCTCCTCGTCGCCGGAGCCTTCGCCGGGCAGCGCCTTGGGGCCGCCGAGATCGGAGGGCGACCGCGGCGCGGGCGGGGCCTCGGCGGGGGGGGCGGGCGCCTCCGCCCAGCCGGGCAGATCGTCCGCGCCGGCGGCAGCGGCATCGGGGTGCACCGGCTCCGGCCAGGCGCCCTCGGCGTAGTGCCAGCCGGACGCGCCGAAGCCGAAATCGCACCGCTCCGCCCCGGCATGCTCGAGCCCGTCGCGGATGCGGTTGTACCAGCAGGCCGGGTCCTCGGTCTTGCCGGCCGCCGCGACGATGAGCCAGCTCTGCGCGCGCGTCATCGCGACATAGAGTAGCCGCGCATCCTCCGCGGCGGCGCGTTCGCCGGCGGCCTCGCGGCGCCCGCGCGCGAGCTCGGGGCTTTCCGGGGCCGGCGGCTTCCAGATCGCGGCGCCGTCCGCCGCGTCGACGATGCCGCGATCGCGCGGCGAACGGTCGCCCGTGTCGGGCAGGATCACGACCGGCGCCTCGAGCCCCTTGGCTCCGTGCACCGTCATCACCCGGATGCGCGCCTCGGCGGTGTCTAGCTGGCGCTTGACGATCACCTCCTCGGTCTCGAGCCAGGTCAGGAAACCGGTCAGGCTCGGCACGTCCATGCGTTCATGCGCGAGCGCCTGCGCGAGCAGCGCGTCCATGCCGTCCTCGGCCTCGTCGCCCAGCCGCGCCAGAAGCCGGCGGCGCCCGTCATGGCGCGTCAGCGCCCGCTCGATGAGCTCGTAAGGGCGAAGGAAATCCGCCTGCCGGCGCAGATCGTCGAGCATGGCGCGCGTCGCTCCGCAGTCGTCGCGCCCGCGCAGCGCCTGCCACAGATACCCCTTGCGGCCCTGCGCGAGCGCGTAGAG
>PUKW01000101.1 GCA_003550665.1 Paracoccaceae bacterium
AATTCCCGGGTGAATCCGCGTACCTCTCTGCCGAACAATAATACTGCCGGCCTTGACCAGTTGGCCGCCGTAACGCTTTACACCCAGCCTTTTGGCATTGCTGTCACGACCATTGCGTGAACTGCCTACGCCTTTCTTATGCGCCATTTTACAACACCTCTCTTCCCTGCCGTTAAGTTTCAAACCGGAACCGGTAATGATTACCGGCAATTAATACTGTTAATCAAAACTTCGGTATAAGGTTGACGATGCCCCTGCTTACGGCGGTAATTCTTTTTCGGTTTATACTTGTAAACCGTAATTTTCCGTCCGCGGCCCGAGGCTACAACTTTGCCTTCAACCTCGCAGCCGTCCAGGTAAGGTCGGCCAACCGTCAAGTCTTCGCCGTTCTTGGCCATCAAAACCCGGTCAAAAGTGACCTTTTCGCCTTTTTCAGCCGGAAGCTTTTCCACCCGGACCACTTTGCCTTCTTCCACCATATACTGCTTTCCGCCTGTTTCAATTATTGCGTACATAAACTTACCCCCCGTGAGGACTCGCCGAAGCAGGTAGCCCTTACTCTGCGGGGCTTTAAAGACCGTCTTCGTGCGGTTGAAAGTCTATTGCAGATTTTAGCATGCAGGCCGGCCTTTGTCAATCAAATTGGCCTTTATCACTTTTATTGAGACGCTGATAGTGTACGGAGGGTTCTTTTATTACCGCCCGGCGTGCTCGAAAGATCAGAGGCACCAGTTTTAATCCCCTTGGGCATTAGTTCACGAAGTTTGCTGCCCGTCCCTGGATTAAACATATTTTAAATGCACTTATAGTCTTGACGTTTTTTTCAGCTTGTTATACAATGCACATACGTCATAAATAAATATAAATTGCCTTCGATCCATTTCATCTAAGTTTGTCCAACCCGGTCAGGTATGATGAATGGACGATAGGGTCCGGCTGGAAACGGCCGTGCCTCCCGTGGTGGAAAGAAGGTCAGTAATTGATAATTACGATCGCATTCCCTGCGGGAGAATGCGATTGTTTGGTTTTGGTTTATATATCATATGAAGGAGAGTTTAAAAATGAGATTGTCGGCCAGAAACCAGTTAAAAGGTAAAATCACCAGTATTAAAGAAGGGCCTGTGTCAACCGAGGTTATTATCGATATCAACGGCACCCAAATCGTTTCGAGCATTACTTCAACTTCAGCCCAAAATTTGCATTTACAGGTTGGAGACGAAGCTTATGCCGTGATCAAGGCCAGCTCGGTGATGGTGGCGAAGGATTAGCAGTCTTTACAATCTAATGATCCGGTATCTGCAGCTTTACGCTGTTTTTAAACAAAATTGGCAGGTTATAAAATAATCACCTTCGATCCTCCGGTTCTAAAGCTGTAATTCAGCCATGAACGGCGGACGACAGGGTGCAGATGGAAACAACTGTGCCTCCCGTTGCGGAAAGAAGGTCAGTGATTGATGATGATCGCATTCTCAACGGGAGAATGCGATTTTTTTAATTAAAAATTAAATCGGTAACTGAAGGTACTTCTTTTCCGGGCAGGCTGCACAGATTAAGATAATTGAAATCTATCCAGGGAGGGAGAAAGGCTACAGCACATTATCCAAGGGGGGAAGCCAATAAAAAACAGGAGATGAAACCGGCGGATAACGCCAGTTAAGGCAAAGGAAAGTGGTTTGGAGTTAATTTTGAACAGCTTAAATTCGAAAGAAACTTGAAAGGAGAGAAAAAATGAACCGTTACAAAAATTTAAATCCTTTACTTCTGGTTTGCCTGATACTCATATTGAGCACAGCCCTCGTCGCCGGGGGCTGCGCAGAAGAACCCGCCCCGGAACCGGAAGAAGAAGCCGTAGAGGAAGAGGTCGAAGAAGTGGAAGAGGAACCGGAGGAAGAACTTATAGACGATACTATCACCCTGGCCACGACCACCAGCACTTACGACTCGGGGCTGCTTGATTTCCTCAACCCCATCTTTGCAGAGCAAACGGGGCTTGAAGTGGAGGTAATTTCCCAAGGCACAGGCGCCGCCCTTGAAACTGGCAAGCGGGGCGATGCCGATGTCCTGCTGGTGCACGACAGGGCCTCAGAGCTGGAACTGGTAGAAGAAGGCTACTTTGTCGATCGTTACGATGTCATGTATAACGACTTTATCTTTGTCGGTCCCGAAGAAGATCCGGCCGGCGTTAAGGATGCAGATAAAGCCCTTGAGGCCTTAAACCTGATCGCCGACAGCGAAAGTACCTTCGTCTCCCGCGGCGACGATTCGGGAACCCACCGCATGGAAGAACGCTTGTGGGAAGATGCCGGTATTGACCCGGCAGGCGAAGACTGGTACCTCTCCATCGGCCAGGGTATGGGCGACACATTAACCATGGCCAACGAAGAACTGGGTTACGCCATGACCGACCGGGGCACTTACGTGGCCATGCGGGATAACCTGGAGCTTGTAATCGTTCTTGAAGGCGATCCGGTGCTGTTTAACCAGTACGGGGTAATGGCCGTTAATCCCGATGAGCACCCCCATGTCAAATATGACTACGCCCTGATGTATATCGAGTTCTTAATGTCCGATGAAGGCCAGGAATTAATCAATTCCTACACGGTAGACGATGAAGTCCTCTTTTTCCCCGGATACGGGTTGGAATAGGAACTTAGCCATACGAGCCGGGCGCATTCGTATTCTCCCGGTTACAGCATTATAACTAAACCAGGGAAAACATGGATGCGCCCCCTTTTTGTAATCAAAAACTACGCGGAGGAAGTAATTTGCTTGATCTTTTAGACGGTTTAATCGAAGCATTCAGCTTAATCATAGCCCTGGATCCTGATTTGATCCAAATCGTATTTCTTTCCCTGCGGGTGTCATTGACAGCAATTATTGTTTCCACCCTGCTGGCAGTGCCGCTGGGCACTTTATTAGGCCTGAAGCCGGAAAAAAAGACCCGTTTGTTTAACAAGATCATTTTTACTTTTATGGGCATGCCCCCGGTCGTAGGCGGGCTGATTATATACCTTTTGCTTTCAAGAATGGGCCCCTTTGGAGTGCTGGGTTTACTTTACAGCCCTTCTGCCATGATTATCGCCCAGGTTTTTTTGGCCACCCCGATCATCACCGGCCTGACCATGGTCGGCATCAGGGCCAAGGGGTCGGCAGTCGAGGAAACCGCCCGCTCCCTGGGAGCCGGCTCTTACCTGGCCGCCTGGACGGTAGTGCGGGAAGCGCGCTTTGCAATCCTGGGCGCAGTGATTACCGGGTTCGGCCGGGTTATAGCAGAGGTAGGCGCAGTGATGCTGGTAGGCGGGAACATTGCCGGACGCACCAGGGTGATGACTACCGCCATAGTATTAGAAACCCGTAAAGGAAACTTTGAGCTGGCCATCGGCCTGGGAGTTATACTGCTGTTATTATCTTTTATTATTAATTCGGTGCTTTATAATATTCAGAAAGGAGGGAAAAGCAATTAAGGGTCAGAGCCACCATAATAATGTTATCGTGAAGCTGGAGAACATCAACAAAGAATACGACCGGGAAGTCTTAAGGGTAGACAGCCTGGAACTAAACAAAGGCCTTATTTACGGCATCATCGGGCCGAGCGGGGCCGGTAAAAGCACCCTTCTGCGCATTATAAACCTGCTGACCTCTCCAAGCCAGGGGGCCTATTATTTTCACGGGCAACCAATTTTAAAAAGCAGCCGGGAGCTGATTAACCTGCAGCGCAAAATGGGCCTGGTTTTTCAAAAAACCCTTCTCTTTAGCGACAGTGTTTGGAACAACGTCGCTTACGGTTTAAAAGCAAGGGGTTGCTGCCGGGAGGAGATAAACGATCGGGTCGGCCTGCTCCTCGACCAGGTGGGCTTAAGTGATCTGGCCAAACGCCGGGCCGATACCCTTTCAGGCGGGGAGGCCCAGAGGGTGGCGATCGCCCGTTCTGTGGCCTATGACCCGGAACTGCTTCTTCTCGACGAACCGACAGCCAACCTGGACCCTTATAACATCGAGTTGATTGAAGAAATGATCGCCACCCTGAACAGGGAGAAAGATATCACCGTAGTTATAGTAACCCACAACGTTTTCCAGGCCCGCCGTATAGCCGATAAAGTAATTTTTATCGACAAAGGTGAAATCGTGGAAATGGGGTCCGCAGAAAAAATATTCACCGACCCCGAATATGAAAAAACCCGTTTATACGTCGAAGGAAAGGTAATCTCTTAAGATGTCGTTTCTACCGTCGCCAGATTATTGATAACGAAGAAAAAAAACACACCCTCTAATAAAAGAGGGTGAGAAAACTTCTTCATAATATTTTAGAGCGTTTTTAACAGTTTCGGGAGATGGTAAAAAGACCTGCTAATACAAGTTATCGGCAGGTGTAAAGTCAAATGAGAGGAAAACAAAATGTTTCAGTACAAATACTTATCAAACACCAGTTTGCTTGTTAAGAGACACATATATGACATCCGTGCTATGCTATTGTATATAAGCAGGAGAATATAGTATATCGTCGAAATACTGTGATTATGCAAATTATTATTTCATCATGCTAATTTTCAGACCTAAGGGGAGGCTCAAAACCATTAAACATATAGCCCATGTTAAGCAATTAGATAAGAACCAATGGGCAGAACCGCATTGGCTGCAGCATCACCTTAATGCAACAGCTCAAAAAGCAGAAATATTTTCAAACAAATTTGCTTCCGGTGAGTGGGGCAGAGCTGCTGGATTTGCGCATGATATTGGAAAAGGCCGGTTGGTGTGGCAGGATTACCTGCAAAACAAGAGCGGCTACAGGTATGATGAAGAAGCTCACCTGGAGAACAAGCCCGGCAAGATCCCCCACGCTATCCACGGAGCCCAGATGGTGGAAATGCTCTTTGGCAAGGGAGTGGGCCGGTTTTTGGCATACATTATTGCCGGGCACCATGCAGGGCTGCCGGACTGGTCAAGCGCTGAGGGCGCCGGGATGTCCGCGCTTAATTATCAAATCAATGCCCCTATCAATTTAGATGAAATAGAACCTGAATACACTGAAAGGCTGAAACAGTTAAAACCCGTTAGCCCCCCATGGAAATTTGATAATGGACTGGACCTATCATTATGGCTAAGGATGCTTTATTCCTGCCTGGTCGACGCAGACTTTCTTGATACAGAAGCATACATGGATCAACAACAATCTGCTGCCAGAGGCACATTTATGACTTTGCCAGATATGCAGGAAAACTTAAATTACTATATTGATAAATTGGAAAAAGAAGCGCCGGGATCAAAAATTAATAAAATTAGAAAGATGGTGCGTACTAAGTGCCTTGAAAAAGCTGCACAAGGGCCAGGTATCTTTTCTATGGCTGTGCCTACCGGTGGAGGAAAAACGCTATCAAGCCTTTCCTTTGCTTTTGCTCATGCTATAAAAAATGATCTGGACAGGGTTATCTATGTAATACCTTATACCAGCATCATAGAACAAAATGCCGGGGTATTCCGCAAAGCGCTCGGAAGTGATCAGGTAGTTGAACACCACTCCAACCTCAGTGAAGCTGATGATACCCCTAAAGCCCGCCTGGCTTCAGAAAACTGGGATGCTCCCCTTATCGTAACAACTGCAGTTCAGTTTTTTGAATCTCTATTTGCTGCTAAATCCAGCCGGTGCCGCAAACTGCATAACATCGTCAATTCTATAATAATACTGGACGAAGCTCAACTTTTGCCAGTTGAATATTTAGATCCTATTCTTCAAACAATGCAGCTGCTGGCAAACAACTACAAGGTGTCTTTTGTTTTATCCACTGCCACCCAGCCGGCCTTTAAGGAGTGCCAAGTCCAGGGGCATTCATTCTCCGGTTTCATGAAAGTCGAAGATATAATGGGTGAAAGCATTGATGAGCTTTACCATAAGTTGAAACGGGTGAAAGTTACCCTTCCCACCGACATGAATACAACCACCTGCTGGAAGGAAATTGCCTCTTCATTAGTAAAGCATGACCAGGTGCTGTGCATCGTATCAGATCGGAAAAGCTGCCGGGAACTTCACAGCTTAATGCCTGAACAAACCTATCACCTTTCTTCCTTGATGTGCGGGCAGCATCGCAGTATAGTAATTGATCAAATCAAAACCAACTTAAAAGAAAATAAAACAGTGCGGGTGATCAGCACCCAGCTTGTAGAAGCAGGCGTAGATATCGATTTCCCCGTGGTTTATAGAGCCCTGGCGGGCCTGGATTCACTTGCCCAGGCGGCAGGCCGGTGCAACCGGGAAGGAAAGCTTACATACGGAAAACTTAAAGTTTTCAATGCCCCCAGAAGGCCGCCTGCCGGTATACTGCGTAAAGCAGCCGATATAACAAAGAACCTGCTTGCTGAAAAGCCGCAAGACATTCTCGACCATAACTTATTTGAAAAATATTTTTCAGAATTATATTGGGCAGCAAACTCACTGGACCAAAAAGATATCAATACCCTTTTAACACCAGAGCAGCTTGAGTGCGGCCTTTACTTCCGAACAGCAGCAGCACGCTTCCGTATAATCGATGACTCTGCTCAAAAAAGTATTATCGTCCCCTACGAAGAAGGTGAAAGGTTAATCAACATTCTTAAATCAAACGGTCCTGAAAGGTGGTTGATGCGCAAGCTGCAGAGATATACTGTAAACATTTTCAATCACGAGTTCGATGCGTTAGTGAAGGAGGGCGCTATAGAAGAGGTACAGCCGAATATTTATGTTTTAGCCGCTGAGAGCTTTTATTCAAAAACTTTGGGCCTTCTTGTTTTTCAAAATAACTATGAGCCGGAAGATTTTATTATTTGAAAGGAGTTGATGAATTGCACAACTGGTGTTTGGAAGTTTGGGGCGATTATGCCTGCTTTACCCGGCCGGAAATGAAGGTAGAGCGAGTCAGTTATGACGTAATTACCCCGTCAGCCGCCAGGGCTATTTTCGAAGCCATATTGTGGAAACCAGCAATCAGCTGGCAAATCACCAAAATTGAAGTTCTAAAACCAATCAAGTGGGTCTCGGTGCGCAGAAACGAAGTAGGCAAAGTGCTGCCACTACCCACCGAAAGCCAGCTTAAAGGGGATAAAGGCGCACCGATGGGTTTGTTTATTGAAGAGGGACGGCAGCAAAAGGCAGGGTTATTCTTAAAAGATGTCCGATACCGCTTGCACGGTTATTTTGACTTTCACCCTTCTGAGGAAAGGGGCCACTACCAATCTGGAGGACTGGAGCTATGGGCTGACCAGAATGAACAGCTAGTTACAAATAAGGATGAAAAACCGGCCAAATATGCCGCAATGTTTGAAAGGCGGGCTAAAAAGGGGCAGTGCTTCCACCGTCCTTACCTCGGATGCAGAGAATTTGCCTGTCATTTTAAGCTCGTTGACCCCGGGAAAGAGCACGCAGAACCAATCAAAGTGACAAAAGATCTCGGATTCATGCTCTATGACATGGATTTCCAAGGCCGGGATAACGAACCCGTACCCCTTTTCTTCAGGGCTCAAATAAGTAACGGTGTTATCAATACAGACAGGAGCGAAATTGAGGTGAGAGGATGATCTTACATGCCTTAACAGAGTATTACGACCGTGTGGCTGCCGATCCAAAAAGCGGCATAGCGCCGCTGGGTTTTGAAAAAAAAGAACTACAGTTTCTTATTGTCATAAACCATGATGGAAAATTTATTAACATCGAAGACACAAGAGAGAAGATAGGCAATAAACTGGTAGGGAAAGCTTTCCTGGTGCCAAGATCAACAGGCAGATCAGGCAGCAAAAGCTACGCCACTACTTTTCTGTTATGGGATCATATCGGCTACCTGCTGGGGTTACCGGAAGATGATCCAAAGTCATCCAAGCAGCACCAAACCTGGTTGCAGTATTTAAGAGAGCTGCCGCCTGAACTGCAAGAAGACGAAGGGGTGCAAGCAATACATAAGTTTTATGAAAGTGGTGAAGATAAGGAAGCTATTAACTCACCCCAAATTGAGGACTGCCTCAAGGCGCCCCAATGCAATATGGCCTTCAGGCTGCCTTCAGATGTGCCGGTTCCCTGCAGAAATAAAGTCCAGGAGTTTGTGAAAAATAACATACAATTTGCCAGCCCTGAAGAAAAAGGCGAGGACAAAGCTAAACCTACAAGAACCGGGGTTTGCCTGGTCACCGGTAAAGAAGGAGTCATTGCAAGAACGCACAGCAGGACCCCAATTAACAAAGATACTAAAAGCTTGATCGGCATCCAGAAAAAAAGCGGCTATGATTCATATGGCAAAGAACAGGGTTACAATGCGCCGGTAATAACTTCAACAGAATTTGCTTATGTTACGGCCTTAAATAGTTTGCTCAAATCCAAGCACCAAAGGCTGAATATTGGAAACACAGCCATGGTGTTCTGGTCGAAAGAACAGTCTGCCTTTGAAACCGACTTTTCAGCTTACTTCAAAGAACCGCCTAAAGATGACCCTGCTGCAGGAGTGGAAAAAATCAAAGAACTGTTCGAAGCTATTAAAAGTGGCGCTTTTTCTGATGAGCATAGTGACACAAACTTTCATATCCTGGGCCTGGCTCCAAATGCAGCCCGGATATCGATCCACTTCTGGCATGCTGGAACTATCGCTGAATATGCCGCCAAAATTAAACAGTACTTTGATGATTTCTCAATCACTAAACCACCCGGAGAGCCGGAGTTCTACTCTGTTTGGCGCATACTGGTTAATGTCGCCGCACAGGATAAAAGCGATAATATTTTACCTAACCTGACCGGTGAATTCATGCGCTCAATACTTGCAGGCACCCCGTACCCAGCTACCCTGCTGCAGTCTGCTCTCAGGCGAATACGCAGTGATACAAAAGCCCGGGTCAAACCGGTTCGTGCAGCATTGATTAAAGCATACCTTAACCGCTATCACCGGTTGTACCCCTATAAAAATCATAAGGAGGTAACTTTCGAATTGGATCGTTCACAACCATCTGTAGGCTACCAGTTAGGAAGATTATTTGCAGTACTCGAGAAGGTGCAGGAAGAAGCAAACCCGGGCCTTAACACTACCATCAAGGAAAGGTACTACGGTGCTGCCTGCGCAACACCGGTCACAGTATTTACAAACCTGCTGCGGCTAAAAAACCATCATCTAGCTAAAATGGAAAACCGGGGACGGGTAATAAACTTAGAGCGCCTGATTGGTGAAATAATGAGCCGCCTAAACGATTTTCCGGCCCACCTGGACATACACGAACAGGGTCGCTTCGCCATCGGCTATTATCACCAAAGGCAGTCATTTTTCAACAAGGCAGAAGCCGGTGAAGAAGCATCTCAGGAAATTGAAGCTTTAGAATTTAATTAAGAAAGGATGTTAAAGATGAATAATGGTTCTGTGGTGGAAAAAAGATACGATTTTGTGCTTCTTTTTGATGTAAAAGATGGAAACCCCAACGGTGATCCCGATGCGGGCAATTTGCCCCGAATCGATGCAGAAACCGGCCACGGTCTTATTACTGATGTTTGCTTAAAGCGTAAGATCAGGAATTATATCGGCTTAAAGTACAATGACCAGCCCCCGTACAGTATTTTTATTAAAGAAAGATCTATACTAAACAACACCATCGAGCAGGCTTATATCAGTTTGGGTATTGATTTGCAAAAAGAGCCGGCCGATCCGACAGACGGCAGTAAAAGAAATAAACCCGGCACAGGTCAGGGCAAAGAAATAAATCGGGCCAGGGCTTTCATGTGCCAGAATTTCTTTGATATCAGAACTTTTGGTGCTGTTTTATCGACCGGGCCCAATGCCGGCCAGGTCCGCGGTCCAGTGCAGCTAACTTTTGCCCGATCTCTAGACCCCATCGTTTCACTTGAACACAGTATTACCCGCATGGCAGTTACTACAGAAGCTGATTCCCAAAAACAGGGCGGTGACAACCGAACCATGGGTCGCAAATTTACCATACCTTACGGCCTTTACCGGGCTCACGGATTTGTATCTGCCCCTTTTGCTTTCCAAACCGGTTTTACTAAAGAAGATTTGATTTTAATATGGGAAACACTGGAGAAAATGTTTGACCATGACCGCTCAGCAGCCAGAGGGCTTATGGGGACCAGGAAGATTATAATATTCGAACACAACTCTAAAATGGGCGACGCTCCGGTTCAAGATCTTTTTGATTCAATATCTGTAAGGCGTAAAGATGAAAACAAACCTGCCAGGGATTTCGCCGATTATGATGTTTCAATTGACAAAACAAAAATACCAGATAACGTAACCCTGGTTGAAAAAATGTAACATGGACAAAATATTTAATGAAGAAAACCTGCTACCACTATCCGGCATTCAACATTTCGCTTACTGCCCAAGGCAGTGGGCACTGATCTATATTGAAGGGCAGTGGGCAGAAAACCTTAGCACCGCCCAGGGAAAGTTGCTCCATAAAAGAATCGATGATCCTTTCCTGGATGAAAATCGCGGAGATTTAAAAACCGAAAGATCAATCCCGCTTGTTTCCAAAAAACTGAGGTTATTCGGCATAGCCGACCTATTAGAAATTTATCATCAGAAAGGTGATTTCCAAAGCGGCTATACCCTGGTGGAATACAAGAAGGGAAAACCCAAACCAGACGACAGAGATACGGTACAGTTATGCGCCCAGGCAATTTGTCTAGAGGAAATGAAAGAAATTGATTTAAAATATGGCTGTATCTATTATGATCAAATCAAGCACAGGCATCAGGTTGAATTTGACACAACTTTGAGAGATCGGGTTAGTGAACTGGCAAAAAATATGCATTACCATTTCGATCACGGCCTGACACCGGCCGCTCCAAAAAGCATCAAGTGTAATAATTGTTCGTTGAAAGATATTTGTTTGCCAAAGCTCACTAAAAAAAAGAAAAGCGCCAAGAAATATATGGCTGATTATTTAAAAGAAATATCATCATAAAATAGATTAAGGATGGTTGACCCGGCATGCGAAAAATGCTCAATGTCCTGTATATAACCAACCCCGAAGCATACCTTAACAGGGACGGCGAAAATGTTGTGGTCAAACTCGAAGGGGAAGACATTTTTCGAACACCTGTTCATTACCTTGAAGGGATAGTAACCTTCGGCTACAGCGGAGCAAGCCCGGCTTTACTGGGTTTATGCATTGAAAAAGGGGTAAATGTATCATTGCTAAGCCCTTATGGTAAACATATGGCCAATGTTACCAGCGCTCCAAAGGGGAATGTTTTGCTACGACGAAAACAATACCACCTGGCCGACGATGATCAGGCATCAGCTAAAATTGCCAAATCATTTGTCATAGGCAAACTGGCCGGGTGCCGAACTGTTTTACGGCGCTTTATACGTGACCACGGACATACAGAAAACATTGCCTCTGTAGAATCAGTCAGCAAAACACTGATGAGAAATATACAAAAAGTGGAACAAATTGCTAATTTAAATGAATTACGCGGCATTGAAGGAGAGAGCGCCTGGGCTTATTTCTCTGTTTTTGATACACTATTACTCACCCAAAAAGATTGCTTTCATATGCGGGAACGAAGCAGACGTCCACCAAGAGATAACATTAATGCGTTCTTGTCTTTTTTGTATACCCTGCTGCTCCATGAAACCAAAGCCGCCCTGGTTACTGTTGGCCTGGATCCCTATGTCGGTTACCTGCATCGTGACAGGCCCGGACGTTTAAGCCTGGCACTGGATTTGATGGAAGAATTCCGGGCATATCTTGCAGACAGATTGGTCATCAATATGATCAACCTGCGCCAATTAACTGGAAAAGACTTTATTAAAAAAGAATCGGGTGGAGTTTTATTAAAAGAGGATTCCAGGAAAAGAGTTCTTACTGCCTGGCAAAAACGCAAAGCTGAAGAAATTACCCATCCCTTCTTGGAAGAAAAAATTCCATTAGGTTTACTACCTTATGCTCAGGCACTTTTACTGGCAAGACATTTAAGAGGTGATATTGAGATCTACCCACCATTCCTTTGGAAATAGCGCACCCAATTTTAAGCTCTTCTTTTGATATTTGATAATACCATAAGGGGGAATGCTGATTTGATGGTCTTAATAACTTATGATGTAAGCACAACATCACCTGAGGGCAGAAAGCGCCTGAGACTTGTTGCTAAACAATGTGTAAATCACGGCCAACGGGTCCAAAACTCCGTTTTCGAATGCATACTGGATCCAGGCCAATTCCAAATGCTTAAAAGTAAATTAGGAAGAATAATCGACGAAGATGAAGACAGTCTACGTTTTTATAATCTCGGGAGTAACTGGAATAATAGAATTCAGCATGTGGGCGCAAAGAAAACTTATGATCCTGAGGGCCCGATGATTATTTAAGGTGCGAACCCCAAGCTACCATAAAAACCCGGTAGGTTCGCGATGGCTTATTTAAAGGATATTTAACAACATTAGGTGAGTTCAAATATGTTAATTAAAGGTTTACAAGCGCATTCGCAAAAACATATTCTTAAAGCCTTTAGATAATGCTGTTCCGGGGTCGGAGTCGCCCCCCGTGCGGGGGCGTGGATTGAAACATATTTGATACAGCAGAATCCATAAGAGACTTCAACTGGTCTATAATTCCCGACACAATCGGCGGAGCGTTTAATGATGCAGTTGAATTTGTGCAGAATATAGACTGGGTGGAACTTGGCA